>CAZTDA010000063.1:0-8480 GCA_964612155.1 uncultured Eubacteriales bacterium
GCCGCTGCAGACCTTGGTGAAGACCCGGATGCGCCCGAGCGGAGGATGGACGGCACTGACCATCATCCTGTTAATTCTCGGTTTTCCGGTGTGGTTCCCCCTGATGATGTCCTTCTTAGCCGTGGTGCTTTCGATCTATGTTGTGATCTGGTCGATTGTCGTGGTGCTGTTCGCGGTGGTATTTGCCATCGGCGTGAGCGGATTGGCATTGATCGTCGGCGGCATCTGGAGCTTGTTCGTCAGTCCGGCGAGCGGGATTTTAATGCTCGGGGCCGGAACAGGTTTGGCAGGGCTTGCAATTTTAGCCTTCCTGGGTTCGGTATACACGGCGAAGGGACTGGCAAAACTCACGGTGTTAATTGCAAGAGGCATTAAATCGCTGTTTATTAAAAGAAAGTAATCTTATTGAACAGCAAAACAACATAGACATATACGAGATTTGAAAGGTAGGTTCTTCTTATGAGCAAAGCATTAAAAATTACCCTGATTGTCGCAGGCGCGCTGCTTTTGGTGGGTGCGATGACAGTCAGCTTGGCAACGGCCTTCGGGGCGCATGCAGGCGAACTTTGGGACAGCGGAATGTGGAAATTTCCGTGGAAAATCAACGTCGGGACACACAGCTTTACGGGCTACAAGACCTTTAACAATGCCTACGAACAGGACGGATCCTATTCGGTGGGCAGCGAGGTAGCGATTAAAGATCTCGATATCAAATGGATTGCGGGCAGTGCGACCATCTCCGTTTATGACGGCGCCGAAGTGGTCTTTACCGAGACCTCGACCGAGGTGCTGACACAGGATGTCGCTCTTCGGTACGGTGTTGAAAACGGTGTGTTGTATATCCAATACTGTGCGACCACCGCACCGTTCGATTTGCCTACAAAAACGCTCGATATCAAGATTCCGGCAGCGTTGGCGGCAACGATGAAAAACTTGGACTTTTCCGCCACTTCGGCGGGGCTGTCCGTCTCAAATCTGACAGTGACCGATTTTGACTGTGACAGTGTCTCGGGACGGATTGACGCATCTGCCGTTACGGCACAGACCGTTGACATCGACACAACCTCCGGCGAGGTTAACTTTGACGGCAGCTATGTCCGCATGAACGTCAACACGGTATCGGGCATGGTGCGAATCAAGAACGCGGGAACTGCCCAGGAGACAAAGGTGGACACGACCTCCGGCGCGATGTCCTTTGCGGGCAATGTCGGCGCGCTCGATGTCAATTCGGTTTCGGGAGAGGTGTTTACCGACGGTGCGATTGTCGCCCAAACGGTGGATGCCGACACGATGTCCGGCGCGGTCTCACTGCAAATGGCAAGCTGCCCTTCCGACATTAAAATTAATACCGTCTCGGGTGGTGTTGTGCTGACACTGCCCGCCGGCAGCGGCTTTACGCTCGGTTACGACACGGTTTCGGGCAGCATCAACTGTGATTTCAGCGTTGTGATGAGCGGGCAGAAATATATCAGCGGCGACGGTTCTGCCGATTTTGGCATCGGCACGGTCAGCGGCGGTTTGCGCATCAAAACAGCGGCATAAAAATAAGGGTAGAGAGAAATTTATCAGTGATACGACAAGGACGACTCATGCGTCGCTCGTTGTAATTAAAAATTCCCGACCGAAAGGCCGGGGATTTTTAATTAGGGAGCATGTTTTTACCGGTGAGATTAAAAATAAGACATAAAGATATTCGAACAGGGAAAAGTATAACAAACATTGACGGGAGGGAAGCAACTATCACAAACAGTATTACAAACAGGCAAATGATTTTCATTATTTTTTTAGCGCTTTCCTCATATACCGTTATCGACCTTCCCACAACGATGGCAAGAACAGCAGGCAGAAGCAGTTTTATCCCAATTCTCGTCGCTGCGGCTCTTTTCGGCCTTGCCGCCGTTGTTATTATAAAATTAAACAACATGTTTTTGGGAAAGGTATTCTTTGATTACAGCCAAGAAGTGATAGGCAAGTTTTTCACTTATGTGATCGCTGTTTATTATATTGCATATTTCATCATAATCGGTATGGAATTGAAGGTTAAAATTGTCGATATTTTGGCATTTAACTTTTTACCCAGAACGCCTGAAATTGCAATTTTATTATTTGGAACGGCACTGTTTGCTTTTGTGGCATATAAGGGTATCACAAATATTGCAAGGTTGTTTGAGATTTATGGAGTATTGTTTTTGGTCACGACGTTGGGCGTATGTGTTTTGATGATTGCGGACGGTGATAAATATAACATTCTGCCTTTTATAAACCCGTCTGATATGAAAGAATACGCAAATACAATGAAGGACTTGATCGGTCCTTTCGGCGGTTTAGAAATTTTATTAATCATTCCTTTTACAGAAAAAAATAAGAATGCTGCTAAATCGGCTTTTTCAACCTTGTTGTTTATCGGACTTTTTTATTTTTTGATCGTGGAGTGTACCATAATGACGCTGGGATTGAATAATACCATTTTGCTGAACGATTCTTTTATTGAAGCAGTTAAAATAACCGCAGCGCCTGTGATTGAGAGAGTAGATATATTTTATCTCACCATCGGATTGTCAAGTTTATTCAGCGGAATGATCATCGTTTTTTGCGCTATTACGGAATATGTCTGCAGGATATTTCCGAAAGTAAAACGGCTTTTTGTTGCGTTGATTATTTATATTTTCTTTTTTATCCTCTGTTTGATAACGATCAACATGAAAAATATCAGAGAAGTCGTTGAGAACACTACAACTTATCTCGTGGTTGTTTCCTCTGTGTTAATTCCCATAATCGTATTTATTTCTGCTAAAGTGAGGAGAAGAGGGAAAAAAACCTCGATAAAGGAGCAGGTTCATTTATGAAAAAAGTTGTTAAAATGATTTGCGTGTTTGAGGTTGTATTATTGTTTTCAACGCTTTTATCCGGCTGCACTTGGGATTTTAAAGATATCAATCAAAAATCAATTTTAACGGCTGTTGCCGTTGATAAAAAAGACGGTCTATACCATTTCCTTGTGGAGATCGCCAATATTGAAGCAGCGGGGAATTCAGAGAACAAAGGCGGATCCGGCAATAAGTATAAATATACCGAGGGCCATGGAACAACCATATCCGAAGCCAGGGAAGATTTGGACAGGCAATTGGACAAGGAAGTTCACTTGAGCGCGGTGAGAGCATTGATTTTGACAGAAAATTTTGCAAAAGAACATTTAGTCGAATATTTATACCGTCTCAGAACAGACCAGACATATAGAAAAAAGACCATAACAGTCATTACGCGGGAGGATCCTGAGGATTTATTTAAAAAGCTGAATGAACAGGATTTATCTTTGGGATTTTATACGGATGATTTGTTGAAGACGCTTGAAGAGGGGGGAGAGACGTTTACAAGAACAACGACGCGGCTGCTTGAAAATCTCTCGGATAGGTACACGGGGGTCCTGATACCCTGTATCGGTCTGCGAGGTAAAAATGTTGCATTGATCGGGTATTCCGTAATTTACGATACCACAATCGTTGGGTTTATTCCGATGGAAGAGGCAAACAGTTTGGTGTTTATGAAAGCGGACGGAAAGCCCAAATTTGATTATGTTGTTCCGTATCAAACGAATCAATTTACCATAGAGGTAGAATTGAAAAATAAAAAAATTAAACCGTCCTATAAAAACGGAATCATTCACTTTGATATGGCGTTTCATTTTGAAACAAAGCTGCTGTACGGACAGGAGAAAACGCCGTATCATTTAACGGAAACGGATAATCGGAATATTACGAGAAGTCTTGAGGAGATATTGAAAACGGAGCTGGTCGAAGCGGTTGATCAGGCACAAAAGAAATTCAAATGCGATTATCTTCAATTTGATGATGAGTTTCGTATCAAATTCCCTTCGCAGTTTAAAAATATGGACTGGCAAACCGAGTTTGAAAATTTGACTTATAATATTGAAGTCGACGCTGTATTGAGCGATAATGAGGTGATTGATTATGAGACCGGGGAACAAAAATGAAAAAGAAAACAATCCGTTTAATCGGTTTGATTTTGAAAAAATAACAGCATCTTTAAAGTCGAACTATTCTGATTTTGCCGAAAGAACCGTTCCGCTTCAAGGCGGAGCGATCAAGTTGTTTTATATTAAACAACTCACAGACAGGGCGGCTCTCAGTGATAACGTCATCAAGCCGCTAATGCTGCGTGATTCATTAGACAAAAAACCGGTTAACGCACAGACGGCGGTGGACGAGATGATCTATGCCGATGATTGCTTTATAGAATCAGATATCAGTAAAATCGAAGAGTTTATTCTCTCGGGGATGACAGTGATCCTTTTTTCATCGGACACGCAATATGTCGTTGTCAACACCAAAAAAGTTCAACACCGATCGGTTCCGACACCTCAATTGAGTTATACGCAGCGTGGTCCGCAAGATTGCTTTACCGAAAATCTCGATATGAATATTTCTTTGATCAGATATCGAATAAAAGATAAAAAGATGAAGATTAAAAATTTTGAAGTCGGGAAAAGGTCAAAAACGCAAGTCGCTGTGATCTATATCGAAGATATCGCAAACAACACCGTCGTCACCGAGATTCAAAAGAGGATACAAGCCATTGACGTAGACGGGATCGGCGAATCGGGTGAGATGCAGGCCTATTTGCTCAATAATAAATGGCAGATGTTTCCAAACACCGGATTAATCGAACGCTCCGACATGGCGTTTCATTCCCTTCTAGAGGGGAAGGTGCTGATATTGGCGGAGGGCAGCGGAATCGGCTTAATTGCTCCGAAGACCTTTGTCGAATTTTTTTATTCCTGCGACGACAGGTATGACAATAAGTTTTTCGGATTTTTTTCAAGAATACTGAGGTATATTTCTTTTGCGATTGCTTTTACGGCAACCAGTGTATTTGTCGCGCTCACCTCGTTTCATACGGATATTTTGCCGAGCACATACGCCATTTCGCTTGCCGAAATGCGCGTCAAAGTGCCTTTTAACGCGCTGGTGGGTGCGTTTATTATTGAATTTATTGTGGAATTGATCCGGGAGTCATTGCTGAGAGTACCAAAGCAAATCGGTACCGCAGTCGGTATTGTGGGTGCGATTGTAATCGGACAAGCTGCGATTTCGGCCGGAATTTTCAGCCCGATTTTGCTGATGATCGGTGCGATTTCCCTGCTTGCCTCATTTGCTGTCCCCGATTATACGCTGATGAATCCCATTAGGATATTAAAAGTGTTTCTTTTATTATTCACCGGTGCATTGGGCTTTTTCGGGTTTACTTTATTTTTAACCTTTGTATTGGCAAACCTCGTTTCCTTAAACAGTTTCGGCGTGCCCTATTTGGCGCCGGTGGCACCATTTAATTTTTATGACTTTATCAGGATTTTTATCAGAAATACGACAGTTGATCCCAAGCGACCGACTTATTTGCGTTCAAAAGATCAAACGAGGGAAAAACACAAATAGAGAAGAGTTTTTTGCTGATGCAAAAAGGGATAAAAAAACGCAGGCGCGACAGGAGCATCCCCGCCGCGCGGATTCCCCCCTTCTGTCGCACAGATTGACGCGCGGATTCCCCCCTCCTGTCGCACAGATTGACGCGCTGATTTCGCTCCTTGATTTGCATTTTACACTTGCGCTGACAGGTATTAATAATGCTCTAAAACCGTTATGGCGAGCGCTTTCAGTTCGTCAATGACGCATTGCGGCTTGGTGATTTTGATGTCGGTTCCGAAATTCATCAGCCAAGTTAAAAAAAGCGGACTGACTTCGACACGCACGGTGGTTTCAAACTGTGCATCATCAATTTTATACAACGGGACATCGTGCCCGAACCGGTCGAGGATGATACCGGCCATGTGGTTTTTACAGCGCAGCGTGACCTGTTCGTCTCTGCCGCCGTACATCCCGAAGACTTTCTTCGAATAGACGCCCATATCGAAGTTTTTGAATGCATTCTGCCCCTCGCGCTTTTCGTCGCTGACCGCAAGGCGAAGCATCTTGTCGACGCGGTAGTGCTTGATCTTTTCGGCGGCGCTGTCGTAGGCGATCATATAATAATTATCATCGTCCCAGGTGAGCGCCCACGGGCTGACCAGGTAGGAATCGCCGTTATGACGCAGGCGTTTTTGCTTGTTTTCGTCCCACTCGTAGTACTTAAAAAGGATCTTTTGATCGGCGTTGATGGCCGCATGGATGGCATCGACGGTATAATAGATGCTCTCGTTCATCGTTTTAATGCGGTTAGCGACAAAAACCTGCCGTTGGAGTTGGCGGGCCTGATGGCTGCTGGCAAGCGACTCGATTTTTTGGATCAGTTCGGTACTTTTTTTATAAGTGATAAATTTGGATGACTGAACCGCGTCCACAAGCAACTTTAATTCGGGCAACTCAAACGCACGGTCGGCGACATAGTATCCGATCACTTTTGCGCGGCTGACCTGCACGTCGAGTCCATACAGGCGGAGGGTCTCGAGGTCGTCGTAGACGCTCTTGCGTTCGGCGGCAACCCCCTTTGTCTCGAGTTCGGCAAGCAGCTGCTGCATGGAGAGCGGGTGTTCTTCATCGGTGCGTTCGAGCAACAGCTTCATGATATATAAGATTTTCAGTTTTTGATTGACGGCTTTCGGCATAAATAATCTCCTTTTAGTTCCCGGATGAAATTTTAACATAAATTGCCGAAACGGTCAATCACAAAGGTTGAAATCGCACCGATTTTGTGCTATTCTGAATCCGGGCGCCGGGTTTGGCAGAATAAAATTTGCACGAAAGGCGGGGATTTCCATCATCGGATCCGATACCAACAGGCGATATAACCGCATCTTTCTTGCGGCGGTGGCACTGGGCTTAATTTTGTGCACAGCGGTGATGTTGTTTAGTGAAAAATATCATCAGATCATCGGGAACAACGGCCCGCAAAGCGCATACCTCGGATTGACCGATATCGATTTTGACGGCGGTGAGGTCGCCTATTTGGACGGTGTTTGGAAATTTTATCACGATAAGTTTATTATCAGCGATTCGATTAAAAATCCCGAGCGGGATCGATATGTAACCGTGCCGAGCTATAAGGACAACGATACCGATACAGCTGTTTTTTACGGCAGCTATGAGATGACATTGGTGACTGCAAAAAGAAAAACAGGGTTGGCAATTTGCATTCCCAACTCGTGTATCGCCTATAAAATCTGGATGAACGATCTGTTGGTAGGCAGCAGCGGAGAACTCGGAAAAACCGCCGAGGAGATTGTCGCCGATGTCGGTTACACCATATCCTCGTTTGACTTGAATTATAAGATGAACAACAAACTCATCATTGAGGTGGCGACCCGGAAATTCGGAGGGCTTTACATCGTTCCGCGCATCTCGTCATATCGCTTGCTCGAGAGCAACAACGCCTGGGACGAGACCGCCGCGTTTTTAATTGCGGGTATGCTGATTGCGAATGCAATCATCTTTATCATCCTGCGTTTGGTGGTTAAATACCGCCCGTTTACGGTTTGGTTCCCGCTGTCATCAATGTTTTTCTTTGTGCGGCTGCTGATGACACAGGAGATGTTTCCGTCCTATCAAAAGGTATTCGGAAGCGCGTCTTACGAGAATGTGATTATGGCTGCGGTTTTGGCTTCATTTGTATTTGTATACATGACCACGATGTTTATGCTGGGGATGTGTGAGTTTCATCATAAGTGGATGACATACGGCACATCGGCTTATCTTGCCGTGGTGTATATCGGCTGTTTGATTTTATCGATGCTATCGATGGAGCGGTTGGCGATTATTTTGGCGACGCTGCTGGCTTCGGCGGTGCCTGTTATCTGCGCAGTCATCATCCTGCGAAAGGGTTTATTGAATCGGCAGACATTAATGCCGATTCTGTTGTATATCTATGTGATGTTTTTGCTTGGGATGAACGGGATGCATCTGGTCGGGTGGTTGATTTTCCCCACAAGAAACATCGGTCAGTATCTGTTTTTGGCGTTCAGCTGGTATGTGGTTATCTTTTATGCGCTTCGCATTAGGGGAATGTATGAGGACTCGCAAAAGCTGGCCGCCTCCGAGACCGCGCTGTTAAAGAGCAACGCCACCTTAATGTTGAGTCAGATCAAGCCGCATTTTATCTATAACACGCTGACGACGATTCAATCGATGATCAAGTTAAACCCCGATCAGGCGTATAATACCACCGGCATTTTCGCTTCCTACCTGCGCTCTAACATCTCGGCCATCGACAGCTTTGAGCCGGTGCCGCTCTCAAAAGAGCTGGAAAACGTCCGATCCTATGCCGACATTGAGCAGATCCGCTTCGGCGACAAATTGCAAGTGATCTACGATATCAAGAGCTATGCGTTCTCGCTGCCGCCGCTGACCATTCAGCCGCTGGTGGAAAACGCCATCAAGCACGGTATTCGGAAACGTTCGGGCAAGGGTACCGTGACGGTCTCGACTTATGAGGACGAACATTCTTATTACGTTACGGTAACAGACAACGGCGTG
>CAZTDA010000064.1:0-8445 GCA_964612155.1 uncultured Eubacteriales bacterium
GAGGTGCATTATTCCGCCTCAAAAGCCGCCGTCATCGGGCTGACAAAAGCGCTTGCCAAGGAAGTCGGACCCTCAGGTATCACGGTGAACTGCATCGCGCCCGGCGTGATTGACACCAAGATGAACCGCGCGCTCTCCGATGAGGACATCGCCGGTCTGCTGGACGAAACACCGCTGCAAAAACTGGGCACACCCGCAGAGATCGCAAGAACCGCTTTGTTTTTAGCAGAGTCGGAATTCATCACCGGTCAAGTCATCAGCCCCAACGGCGGAATGGTGATTTAAAAATTCCGCTTGCCATGTTAACGGAAATATTGTATAATCTTCGCGAGAAGTGAATTTTTCTCAGAATTTGAAAGGATTGGAAAAAATGAACGTTTTTTATTCAATGATAGGTAGATTGCTTGAAGCTACGACTCCTTCGACCGACATTTTAACTGCCACAAACGCATCTGTCGCAAGCACGGCGACGGGTTCCACCGCAAGCACGGCTTCTCAAGCCGCATCTTTGTTTGGGGGCAACAGCATCTGGTCGACGGTTCTGCTTTTCGGCGTATTGATTCTGGCCATGTATTTCCTGATGATCCGCCCGCAGAAAAAGCGCGATAAAGAGCAGAAGATGATGCGTGATGCTCTTGCCGTGGGCGATGAGATCGTCACCATAGGCGGTATTTCGGGCACCGTTGTCAGCGTCCGTGAGGATTCAATTGTCATCGAAACCGGCTCCGACCGCGACAAACTCAAGATCATGAAGTGGGCCATCCAAACCATCACAGCCATGCGCAAATCCGAAGACAAAGAATAGTAAACAGTAAATAAATAGTACCGGAATAAAAATCGCTCTCTCGGCATAGGTTTTCATAACTTATTGCGAGAGGGTGTTTTTATGTCCGGAACTGAATTCGGTGCCGGTTACACGGTTAAAAAGACGATTCTATATGCGCTGATGTCCATTTTGATTTCGACGGTCATCTGTTTTGCGGCGGCGGTGATTTTTAGCGCGGGCGCGCCGGTTAAACTCATCGAGCCGGTCGGTTGGATCATGTGCGGCGTCACGGGATTGCTCGGCGGTCTGATGAGCGCAAGAGCCATTCGGCAAAAATGCGTTTTGACAGGGCTTTTGTGCGGATTTTTTGCGTTTGTGATTTTATTTGCAATCGGTTTGTTTTTCGGGGAAGGCGTGACTTTTTTAAAGCTGTTGATTAAACTCGCGATCTGCCTGTTTTCGGGGGCGTTGGGCGGATTTTTCGGCGCGGGTAATAAACGGCGCAGAAGCCGGTCTCATTAAACAAAAGTAAAAAAATCTCGCCAAAAACTTGAAAGATTTTTACCGCTGTGTTATAATCAAGATATGGAAAAGCGCGTTTTCGTTGAATACGCCGCGTTTTTACTCACATAAAATTTCGGAGGGTATTTCATTTATGAGCCATATTAAGACCATTGCCGGAGCACGGCTTACTGCCAGCGTGAAAAACGGCGGCTGCGGCGAGTGCCAGGCCTCCTGCCAGTCGGCCTGCAAGACCTCTTGCACGGTTGCCAATCAAAAATGTGAAAACAACAAAAACAACCGCCGTTTTACTCCGAAAACCGCAAAATAATGATTTCTGCATGAGGGGCCGCCTCTTTTTGCGGGGTCGGCCTCTTTTGTTGTCTCGGAAGGACTATAAAAAATGCTGCACAAATATGAGCTGAACGGATACCGGATCGCAATTGACGCAAACAGCGGAGCGGTTCATGTATTGGACAAGCTCGCTTATGACTTGCTGGATTATGCCTCGTTCGACATGCCAAAAAACGCCCCCGAAGAAGCGTATTCACTCGGCGCCAAAGAAGAAGTTGACACCTGTTGGGGTGAACTGTGCGAACTGCGCGATCGGGGAGAGTTGTTTTGCCCGGACGATGTTCGCCTTACCACATTCAAAACCGCTTTCGCACCTGTAAAGTCGATGTGCTTGCTGATCGCACACGACTGCAACATGAAGTGTGAGTACTGTTTTGCCGACGAGGGTTGTTACGGCGGCGGGCGCAACTGGATGTCCGAAGAGACCGCAAAAGCCGCGATCGACTTTTTGATTGAAAAATCCGGCGCAAGGCATAATCTTGAAGTGGACTTTTTCGGCGGAGAACCGTTGCTGAACTTCGGCGTGGTGAAAAAGACGGTCGAATATGCCCGTTCGCTGGAGCAAATGTACAATAAGACCTTCCGCTTTACCATCACCACCAACGGCGTTTTGCTCGACGACGATAAAATTGATTATATCAACCGTGAGATGTCGAACGCCGTGTTGTCGCTGGACGGCAGAAAAGAAATTCACGACCGCATCCGTACCAAAAGAGACGGAAGCGGCACCTATGATGCCATCGTTCCAAAGTTTCAAAAGCTTGTGGCCCTGCGCGAGAATAATCCGCCGGAAAAACAGGATTATTACCTCAGGGGTACATTTACCCGCTATAATCTCGATTTTTCAAACGATGTGTTTCATATGGCCGAACTCGGCATGGACCAGATTTCGGTCGAGCCGGTAGTCGCGCCCGACAGCGCGCCCTATTCGCTGAGAAAAGAGGATCTTCCGCGTATTTTTGCGGAATACGAGACATTGGCAAAACGCATTGTCGAACATCGCAACAACGGTGGTTATTTTAACTTCTTCCACTTTATGATCGACCTCGAGGGCGGCCCGTGCGCCATCAAACGCGTCAAGGGATGCGGCTGCGGCAATGAATATGTCGCCATTGCGGCGAACGGAGACATCTACCCGTGCCACCAATTTGCGGGCGTTATTGAAAAAAAGATGGGCAATATCCATGACGGCAGTTTCAATCTTGAAATGAAATCGGAATTCGCCGCTTCGGATATTTTTGCCAAAGAGGAATGTTTAAAATGTTGGGCAAAATTCTATTGTAGCGGAGGCTGCAATGCCAATAATTATCTGTATTGCAAAAACATTTTAAAACCGTATGAAATTTCCTGTGAGATGGAACGAAAACGGGTCGAGTGCGCTGTTATGATCAAAGCGGCACTGGCAGAGCAGGAAGAACAAGAAAACGAAAGCGACGGGCAACAAGATGCCGTATAAAATTTATTTGATCAGACACGCAAACGCCACTACCGAACCCATCATTCTCGGCAGCACCGACAGACCGCTGACTTCATTGGGTGAGCAGCAGGCCGCCGATTGCGGTAAGTTTTTAAAAGCGTATCCGGTCGACGCGGTGTTTTCGAGCCCGATGAAGCGCGCCTGCCAAACCGCAAAAGCGGCGTATCCCGATAAGACCCCGATCATCATCGACGGCCTTCGGGAATACAACTTCGGCGACCTCGAAGAAAAACCTTATGCGAAATATTTTAACGACGACAAGACTTTTAATCTGGATCGAATGCTGGCAATTGCCTGTGAACAGCACAACGCCGAAAAACACAAGGACTTTTTAGACCGAATTTTCGGAGCTTTTTCAAAAATCATTGAAAGCTGCATGAAATCCGATGTTCACACCATTGCGATTTTTTCTCACGGGGGCACCATTTCAACGTTGATGGCGGCGTTTTCTTATCCGAAGTACGAATCACTGAGCTGCTGGCTGCCGGATAATTGCGGGGGATATGTACTCAAAACCGATCCGGCGCTTTGGATGCGTGACCGCACCGTTGAAAATATCGGTCGAATCATAAGCGGTCGCATTGACTGCGGTCAACTCGATTAAACTCGAAATAAATAAAGTAAAATCATCGAAAAGGGACGGGAATAATCCATAAAAACATCTAATAATATGCCGCTTGATAGGGGGATTGACATGGCCAAGGTTCTTGTAAACACAAACATCTCCAAATTTGACAATATTCCCATGATCGCATTGCGCGGGGTGGTATTGTTTCCCGAGATGACGCTGCGCTTTGACGTGTCACGCCAAAAATCGGTGGCAGCGCTTCAGCATGTGGCGGACAGCGACCAGCAGCTGATTTTTTTAACGGCCCAGATCAGCGCCGAGGTGCAAAATCCGCATAAAGAAGATATTTATGAAATCGGCACGGTCGGAAAGATCAAACAGATCATCAAGACCGCGCCCGAGAGTTATGCGGTTTTGGTCGAGGGCATCGTGCGCGCCAAAATCAACAGCTATGTGCAGAATAAACCGTTTTTCACGGTTAATGTCGAACGGATTGTGGAAAAAGCGCCGCTGCGCAACACGACCGCCGGAGAGGCACTTGTGCGCACTGCGCACCGTATTTTTTCCGAATTTTTTGAACTGAATGACAACACCGCCCGAGAGATTTTGACGAGCGCGATTTCGAAAAATCAACCGGGTGTGCTTTCCGATTTTATTGCGTCCAACTCCATGATGCCTTTTGAGGAACAGCAAGCCATTTTGGAGGAAAAAAGTCATATCACGCGCTTGAAACGGGTGATTTCTTTCCTCGCTCATCAAAATTCCGTACTCAAACTCGAAAATGAAATTGAGGACAAAGTCCGTGTCTCGATGGATAAAAATCAACGTGATTATTTCTTAAAAGAGCAACTGCGCACCATATCGGAAGAGCTCGGCGAAGAGAGCGAGATGGATGAATTCCTTGATTATAAAAAGCGCATCAAGGAGTTGAAAGTAGCTCCCGAGATCATCGAAAAGCTCGAAAAAGAAGCGCTTAAACTTGTCAAGATGCCGCTCGGTTCGCAGGAAGCGACTATCATTCGCAATTATCTCGATTGCTGCCTCGACCTGCCGTGGGGCATCAGCGTCTCAAAGATCCACACCATCGCGCAGATGAAGGCCATTCTCGATAAAGACCATTACGGTCTGCAAAAAGTCAAGGACCGGATTTTGGAACACTTGGCCGTGGAACTGCTTTCACCCGATATCAAGGGACAGGTGATCTGCCTTGTCGGGCCTCCGGGTACCGGTAAGAGTTCGGTTGCCCGCTCGATCGCTCGGGCAGGCGGGCGCAATTTCGCCACCATCTCTCTCGGCGGCGTGCGCGACGAAGCCGATATTCGCGGTCACCGCAAGACCTATGTCGGCGCAATGCCGGGTCGGGTGATTAACGCTTTGATTGCCGCAAAATCGAATAACCCTGTCATTTTACTTGACGAGATCGATAAACTCGGAAACGACTACCGGGGTGATCCTTCTTCGGCGCTGCTTGAACTGCTCGACGCGGAGCAAAATAACGCCTTTGTCGATCATTTTATCGAGCTACCATTCGACCTGTCGAGCGTGTTGTTCATTACCACCGCAAATTATTACGAAAACATCCCCGAACCGCTGCGCGACCGTATGGAGATCATCAACCTCACGAGTTATACCCGCGAGGAAAAACGTAATATCGCCAAAATCCATCTGATCCCCAAACAGCTGAAAAAGCACGGGCTTAAAAAGCCACAGCTCAACATCAGCGACGAAGCTGTCAACGCCATTATCGACAACTATACCCGCGAAGCCGGCGTGCGTGAACTGGAACGCGAAATCGCCGCCGTCTGCCGCAAAACAGCGCTTGCCATCGCCTCGGGCGAGACCGTGAAGGTCAACGTGAAAGCTGCGAATCTTGATAAATACCTCGGTCCGGCCAGATTTAAACCGGATGTGGCGGTCGATAACGAGATCGGTGTTGCCACGGGTCTTGCCTGGACGGCTATCGGCGGCGATACGCTGCAAATCGAGGTCAGTGTGCTGGAGGGCAGCGGAAAACTCGAACTCACGGGTTCGCTGGGCGACGTGATGAAGGAATCGGCTCGAGCTGCGGTCAGCTATATCCGCAGTGCAAGTGACAAGCTCAGCGTCGACAAAGAGTTTTATAAAAACAAGGATATTCATATCCATGTCCCGGAGGGCGCCGTGCCCAAAGACGGTCCGTCCGCAGGTATCACCATCACCACCGCGCTGGTCTCCGCGCTTTCGGGTAAACCGGTTCGCAAAAACCTTGCGATGACCGGAGAGATGACTTTGCGGGGTAGGGTGCTTCCCATCGGGGGCTTAAAAGAAAAAGCCATGGCGGCTTACCGCATGGGCATGAAGACCGTTTTGATCCCCGAGGAAAACAAGCCCGATCTATATGAGATCGATAAAGCGGTTAAGGACTCGCTGGAGTTCATTCCGGTCAAGCACATCGACGAGGTATTGAGCCAAGCATTGGTTACGGTGAATTGAAATGTTGAATTTTGAGACCGTTGCGTTTGAAACCTCGTTCGGATTCAGCGAACAGTTGTTTGACTCCGACCGACCGGAGATCGTATTCACGGGTCGTTCCAATGTCGGAAAATCCTCACTAATCAACAAACTCTGCAATAAAAAAACCATGGCAAAAGTGGGACAGACCCCCGGAAAAACGGTGACGATTAACTTCTATCTTCATCCGCAGTTTCGGCTGGTCGACCTGCCCGGTTACGGGTATGCCAAACGTGCCAAGACCCGCAAGGACGACTGGGGCGATTTGATGGAGGACTATTTTAAGAGCGACAGGGACATCCGTCTTGCCGTCGCCTTGATGGATATCCGCCACGAACCGACCGACGACGACATGTTGATGCTCGACTTTTTTATCAAAGCCGATGTACCGTTTGTGCTTGCGGCTACCAAAGCCGATAAGCTGAACAAGACCGAGCTTGCCGCGTTCCGCGATAAATTCCCGAACATTGCCAAAAATCGGTCAATCGCCGTATCCGCGCTCAGCGGGCTCGGTATGGATGAGTTGAAAAAGGTCATTGAAGATGCCTGCACAGATTGATCTAACGATGCTGCCCAAAAAGATCATAACTAAAATTCCCAAAGAGAGCACCGAGATCGCACTTATTAAAGATAAGTCGCGGTCAAAGGTGCTCTGTTTTGATCATCAGTGTTATTTAAAAATAACAACGGACGGGTATTTGCAAAACGAACCGGAGATGTCGGCGTTTTTGTCTACATATGATTTAGCGCCGAATGTCATTGCCTCCTGCCGAAAAGGAGAGAACGGCTGGCTGCTGACCGAAGCCGTCAAGGGAACCAACGCCTTAGATTTGATTTTAAACAACCCCAAGGAAACGCTTTTTACATACGGCAAAATACTGCGAAAACTGCACGACTTACCGATCAAGAACTGCCCGTGCGAAAACCGCGCCGAATCGATGTTGAAGCGCGCAGCCGGGAAGTTTTTCGAAGGCAAAGCGGAGGCCGCTCTGTTCGAATATTGCGGGGTCAAAACGCTTTCCGACGCTTACAGCGAAATGTTGTTATTATCGAAACACGCGGGAAAACCGTCGGTCATCCACGGCGATGCCTGCCTGCCGAATCTGATCATCGGCGAAAACAAAGACAGCGCGAAATTCATCGACTGCGGCAACGGCGGCATCGGAGACCGGAATTATGATTTGTTTTGGGTGCTCTGGTCGATTCATTTCAACTTAAAAACCGACCGCTATGATAAGGATTTTTGGCGCGGTTACGGGAAAAGTCCTGACGAAAAAGCCATGCGTCTATTTGGCTTAATCTCCGCTTTTAACGGTTATCGGGGTAGGGATTATTATCATTTATTTTAATTTTAGCTTCTTATGATACTGCGAGGGGCTCATTCCGGTATAGTGTTTGAACACGCTCGAAAAATACGAAGACGATGAGAAATCCAGTGCAAACGCGGTCTCGGTGACCGACCGGGTCTCGAGCAGCTTTTTGGCACTTTGGATTTTTAAATAATTGATGTAATCCGCCGGGGTTTCGCCCGTCGAGGCCTTGAACAACTTTTTAAAATAGGAAAGCGAAAGGCCGATGTGCTCCGCCGCGTCGGTCAGCGTAATTTTATTCTCGAGGTTTTCTTTGATAAAAAGCTCTGCCTGCGCAATTTTGGCCGGTTTTGGCGGGAGCTTTTTATTAGCGCAGAAATTTTTGGTTAAAAACAGCGTCAGCGCGGATACGCCGAGCATTTTTCGCATCGGATCAATCAAAGGGATATACCCAAACGCCTCTTTGATCAATTGATAACTGCGCGAATCGGCTTTGAAATGGCGCGTCTCGGCATTCAAAAGCGCCGATTTCAAATGGCAGACGTTTTCTGCGTCATAAAACAAAAACTCTTCTTTTGTCATTTCAAGCTGCATCCAATAGATTTCAAACTTTCCCTGCGGTTCATTGCCCGAACCGTGTAGTTCGTCGGGGAATGTGACAAAAATATCGCCGCCGGTCAAGTGATATACCTCGTCGCCGATGTGATAGGTCTGGTTACCGCGCACGATATAACAAATCTCCACGCAGCCCGGATGGGTGTGCATGGTCAGCGGAGCGGAGGCCTTCTGACTCGAAAAATGCCCTAAAAGGCGAATTCCGGGTACGCCGAGTTCTTTATCGGTATAGGTCTGCCACTCACAGTTGAGTATAAAGTTATAATCGTTGATCGAATAATCGGACATATTTTAATACTCCCAAACATGCGAAATCGTATTCAAAACGAATTTGAATGCAATCCGATATTGATACTGTATAATA
>CAZTDA010000065.1:0-8383 GCA_964612155.1 uncultured Eubacteriales bacterium
AGGACGGTCTCGCCCAATTTTAACAGGATGACTTCTTGCATGATTGCTCCTTATAACAAGTGAAAAGTGAAGAGTTGCGGTACCGCTGCGGCGGGAGATCATATTTGACTTCCCCGACCTGCGGGCACCCTTCCAAGGGAGTGGAGTTTTGTTGCCGGACGTTTCATCAGACCGAGATCCTTCGACTTCGCTCAGGATGACACGGGCGGGCGCACACATAGGTGCGCCCCTACGGGTTGATGCGGAGTGCATTCCACGCGGCGGGTCGTAAATCCGCGCGGCGGGGACGGGGACGCCGACCCCTACATGTTGTTGTCCGTCGGATTTTATCTGCCCGAGATCCTTCGACTGCGCTCAGGATGACAATGGGAGGGGAATTCGTTTATTCTGCCCTCTGCCTTCTCGCATACGGGTTACGAGTTTTATCGAGCGATTTGCTTGGCAAAGCGCTCTTGGGCTAAAATCAGTACTGCGGCGAGGGCAGCGGCATCGTTGGGGGTGTTTTGCGGGCCCAAGCTGACGCGCAGGGTGTATTTGGCGTTTTCGCCGATCAAATCCATGGCGGCGGGGCTGACTTTGCCGCCTGCGCAGGCCGCGCCTGCTGAGACCAGTACGCCGTGTTCTTCTAAAAAGCGCATCAAGACCTCCGAGGGAACTTTGGGCAGCGAGATGCTGCCGATAAACGGAGAGCCGAATGCGCCGTTAAATAATACTTCCGACCCGAACAGCCGATTACGCAGCGTCTCGAAAAATGCCGCGGCTGTTTCGGTGCGCTCAGGCAGGTTTTTTGCCATCAGCTTTGCCGTTTCGGCAAGTGCGCCGATCATGGCGACGGGCTCGGTTCCGGGGCGCAGACCTTTTTGTTGATGACCGCCGTAAAAACGCGGGGTCAGTTTGAGGCCTTTTCTGAGCCATAGTGCGCCTGTGCCCTGAAATGCGCCGAATTTATGTCCGCTGACGGAACAGGTATCGACACCGAGCGCTTTGACGTTGAACGGGATTTTGCAAAACGCCTGCACCGCATCGGTGTGAAAAACGGCGTTCGGGGCGATTTTATGGGTGAGCGCGGCGGCTTTTTTAACCGGAAAGATCAAGCCGGTCTCATTGTTGACCGCCATGACGCCGCAAAAGACGGTATCGGGCGAAAGCGCCGCAGAGAAATTTTTTAAAAAGGTCTCCTCGCCGCCGCCGAACGGGACAGTGACAACCTCAAAGCCCTTGCTTTGCAGCTGTTTGACCGGATTTAACAGAGAGGAGTGCTCGTCCGCCGTGATGATGATTTTTCCGCTTTTGTGCTTCTCGCAGACACCGAACAGCGCCAAATTGTTGCTCTCGGTGCCGCCGCTGGTAAAAATCAATTCCCCGTCACCCAAAAGCTCGAGGAAAATGTGTTTGGACTGCTCGAGAATTTGGGAAGCGCGTCGGCCGTATTCGTGCAGAGCCGAGGCGTTTCCCCAATTTTCGCGGATCAGTTCATTGAATTTTTCAAGCGCCGCCGCGCACACAGGCGTCGTTGCGGCGTTGTCGAGATAAACTTTTTGCATGATGCTCCTCTTCAGAGTGTGAATGATAATTAAATCATGTAGGGGCGACCCTCCGTGATCGCCCGAGAACTGGTAAACACCGAAGTTGGAAACGCGAGCTACGAAGCGACCGATATGCAGATTTTATGACGCGTTTGAGACGCGGGAAATCGCAGTTTCCCGATAGCATCATGCCGCTAATCGTGCGTATACGTTCCGCCCATGTCGGCGCCGACGCGGCTGGCTTTGCTGATATTGGCGTTGTGCTGGGACAAGGTGCGGGCGTAATAGAAGGTGCCTTCGGCATCGGTGACGAAATAATAGTAATCGGATGCGGAGGGATTTAACGCCGCCGTCAGAGCTGCGCCACCCGGATTGCAGACCGCGCCGACCGGAAGACCGTTGCAAACATAGGTGTCATAAGCTTGCGAATAGCTCGGATCGGTGTAAGTGAGCGCTTTGTTGATGACGTTTTTGACGTAATAACTGGTCACGTTAGACTGCAGCTTGGGATAGACCTGCGGATTGAGCAGGCGGTTGTGGAAGACGGATGAGACGTTTGCCATCTCGAATACGTCCGGCGCTTCTTTTTCGATAACCGATGCCAAAGCGACCACCTGATCGATGGTCATGCCCATCTCGGCTGCCCGCTGGCGCATATTTGCGGTAAACTTATTATTAAAATTGTTTAAAAATTTCTTGATGACCGAGTCGACGTTTTCATTGACGTAAAAATCATAGGTATCCGGGAACAGGTAGCCCTCAAGCCGATAAAAACGGCCGCTCTGGGCATCCCCGGCGGGAATGAAATCGTAATTATAAGTGCCGGTGTTGATGGCGGCTAAAAACTCGTTTTTCAAACAAACTTTATTTTCTTCGAGCAGTTTGCCGATCTCGGCGGCGTTCATGCCCTCGGTGAAGGTGATGCGCACGGTCTGGCTGCTCTGTTTGCGCTGGATGGTGCTGATGATTTTATCGTATGTCATGCCGCCGTCGAGCAGATAGGTGCCCGACTTAAAGGTGCCGTCGGTGTCATTGAGCATGGTGTAGACGGTGAAAACCAACGGATGGTTGATCACACCGGCTTTTTTCATCGCAAAAGCCATATCCATGGTCGACCAGCCGGCTTTGACCTGCACTTCGTGTTGGCTCTCGTCTTTCATGATGCCGAGCACATCGGAAAACGCGCCGACCAGTGACGCGCCGATGATGATGCCGCCGACAACCCAAAACAGAGCGACCGTCAGATCCCCCATCGCGGTGCGCCTAAAACGCTGCCAGCGCTCTTTGATTGTGCCCTTATTTTCCATTGGCGTTTTTTCGTGTGTCTGTTTCAAAACTGTCTCCCTCCGAATGTTAAACAGGTGATGATTCTAAAACATCATTGCGGCGCAGAGCTTTTCGGCTGCCGCTTCGCCGTACAGTGCGGTGACCAGCGCTTTGCCGAACAACATTGATGCGCCCGCGCCTTTGGCCGTGATGATCTTGCCCGCGATTTCAACAGGATTGCCGGTATAATTGCCGCCGAGGGCATCGTTTTGGCAGCCGGGGTAACAGGTGAAGTTTTTGCCGTCCAGATAGCCCCGCTGTTGTAATAAGCTCGGGGCGGCACAGATGGCGCCGATCCAGATGTGATTTCGGATTGCTGTCTCGACGGCGCTTTGCACGGTCTTGTTTGCGATCAGGTTTTTAACGCCGATACTGCCGCCGGGTAAAACCACCATTTCGGCCTTTGCCATATCGACTTGGTCCTCAGAAAGATCGGCTGTGAGCACAACGCCGTGAGACGAGGTAATCTGCTTTTTGCCGATACCGACCAGCGCGACTTGTGCGCCCGCACGCCGGAGCATATCGACCGGAGCGACCAGCTCGAGCTCTTCAAAGCCATCGGCCATAAAAACATAGATCATCATTAATAGCCATCCTTTCGTAAGGTTTGAGGACGTTTGATTCTTTTGGTTTGACCAAAAGAATCAAACTCCAGGGTTGAAAAATCTATTTTTCAACCTCGCTCCTCTCGGTCATAATATATTTTTCGTAGAGCATCACCGGATGGTAGGAGAGCTTTGCGGTTCGAAGACCCTCGATGCCCAGATCCTCCTCGCGGTTGATGAGTTCGTAATCGGTTAAGGTGTTTTTAGCGAATTCGCGGTTGATCATCGCATAAGCGCCGGTGTATTCGCGCAGCGCCTTTTCGGCGTGGGTCACAAAACACTTGTCGGTGATCGGCTCGCCGAAGGTGAAGGCGGCGGGGACCCCTTTGACGCGCAGCAATCCGCCTTTAAAGCCGAGTTCTTCGTAGTGGTCGAAACCGAGGGACAGCGCCTTTAATTCGATTTTTGCGCCGGGGTTTTCGACTTGGGACAGCAGCCACTTGCGGTAAATTTCCATGCAGTCGGGGATGTTTTTTTGCGTGATCTCCTCATAAGACCAATAGGGATTTTCGGTCTCGAACCGGGTGATGAAATTGCGCTTGGAATGGTACTTTTTGCCTGCCAGATTGGCCAAGTCCTCGCGGTTGTAGATGTAGTCGAACTCGTCGCGATCCGGCGTGAAGACGAACCGGTCGCCGAACATCTCGCGGATACGGCAGATACATTCTTTGCGCACGCGATGCAAGGAAAACGGGTGACCGTTTTGTTTGGCATCATCAATCAAGGCCTGAATCAATTCCCGCAGTTGGTCATCCTCGGGATTGCCGACGGGACACAGATAGCGCTCATCGGGTATATATTCTTTGGTGACGAAAAAGTTGTCGCCGATGTTGATTCGGGTATCATTGAGCCATGCCCACATGAAAAAGTTGCCGAAACAGTATTCGCAGCCGAGTTCGCCGCTTTCGGCAACGATGGATGTGATAGCGGGGCGATGTGAGAGGGTGACCTCCTCAAAATGCATAAAAGAAACTTCCCTAATTGTTAATCTTTGACCGGATGATGTCGCTCAATTCGTCGGGCGGCATCAGGGCTCCGTTTTTTGCGCAGTTGATAACCGTCCAGCCCTCGCTTTGGGCGATTTCGAGTCCGGCATCATGTACGGCGCGCTGATAATTTAAATCCACTTCGTGGATATCTTCGCTCTGCCCTGTTTTGCTGGAGCGTTGTCTGACCAGTTGTTCGGTGACTTCGACCGGAAGATCGAGATAGAACACCAAATCGGGTACGGGCAGACCGAGTTTTTCGTATTCTGCGTCTTTGAGCCAGGCGAGATACGCCTGACGCTCGGGGTTTTGCAGTTTTGCGCCTTGAAAGATCATGTTTGAGGTCGTATAGCGGTCACTGACCAGCAAGATGCCGTCTTCATAATCCTTTTTCCAGTCGCTGCGAAATGAGCAGAACCGATCGACCGCATAGAGCATTGAGGCCGCGTACGGGCTTACGGCGTTGGGGTCTTTGGCGAGTTCGCCGCCCAAATACATCTTAACGGGGCCGCTGGAAGGACTGTCGTAGGCCGGGAACTTGAGCATTTTGACCTTGAACCCCTCGTCGCTCAGCCGCTTTGTGAGCAGGGCTGCCTGCGTGGACTTTCCGGTCCCGTCGCCGCCCTCAAACGCGATGAATCTCACACTCTTTGGCATCGTTCGGCCTCCCGATCGTCGTATCGGCGCGATATACACCGACCCGCTTCCTATATTACCACATTGCATGTCCATTGACAAGCGCGTTTTCATCGGATAAAATTGAAGATGTATCGCACGGCGGCTTTTGCCGACGTCTCTTGTGGGCAATGAATGTCGACGGCTCGTACCGGTATCGGCGATAGAAAGGAATTATCATGGCAGAGGAGAAAAAGACCTGTAAATATGCTCCGGTCGGCGGTCAGGCGCTGATGGGCGGTATTATGATGCGCGCAACCTCGACCAAATTGAGCGCATTTGTCGTCCGGCTTCCCGATGGCGGACTTTTTATTGAAAAATCCCCGATTGTCAGCGTGCGGGATAAACACAAATGGCTGAAAACTCCGGTCATCCGCGGCATCGTGGCTTTTATCGAATCGATGAAGGACGGCTATTCGGCGCTGAACCGCTCGATCGAGCTGACTTTCCCGGATGAAGAAGAGACCAAGAAGATGACCGAAAAACAAAAAAAGCGCGACGAAGCGCTGACCTCCGGCGCAATCTGGCTGGGCAGCATCCTCGGTATTGTCGCGGCTGTGTTTTTGATGTTTTGGCTGCCGACGTTTTTGGTAAATATGATTGATACACATATCATAACACTCGGCGGATGGAAGGGTCTTGTCGAGGGCGTGATGAAATTGATTATCTTTGTGGGTTATCTGTTGCTTTGTACATTAAATAAAGAAGTAAAAAAGGTGTTTATGTACCACGGTGCGGAGCACAAGACCATCTTTTGTTATGAAAAAGAGCTGCCGCTGACGGTTGAGAACGTGCGTAAGCAAACCCGGTTTCACCCCCGCTGCGGAACAAGCTTTTTATTCTTGATGATCGCGGTCAGCATCGTTGTATATACGTTTGTTCGATTTGAGGGCGTCACGGCCTCCCCTGCGATTGACCGGCTGATAATGGTCGGCGTTAAAATCTTACTGCTTCCCGTGGTCATGGGCGTCGGCTTTGAGCTGCTGCAGCTGTGCGGGAAACATGACAACCTCTTCACCCGTATCATCGCCGCACCGGGGATGTGGTTTCAGCGTCTGACCACCAAGGAACCGGATGACGACGGTATCATCGAAGTCGGCATCGCTTCTTTGCAGGCGGCATTGAATCTTCAAATCACAGTGCCGGTCGCTCCGCCCGTCAAGGTTGAACTTACTGAGCAGGCGGAACCGGCGGATATAAATAGTAAAGAATGAGTAGCGCGAAAAAATTATGCCGCGAGGCCACCGAAACGCTGAAAGCGGCAGGTATCGAAAATGCCTCCGCTGAGGCGCGCTGGTTAGCCGAGCGGTTTTTTTGCTGCTCGGCTGCTCAACTTGCGGCGGATTTTGAAGTGGTAAGCCCGGATGATTTTTTGCGCGCGGTTCAAAAACGGGCGGCGGGAATGCCGTTACAATATCTATTGGGTACGCAGGATTTTATGGGGCTTGAAATCAAGGTCGGAAAAGGCGTATTGATTCCGAGACCGGAGACCGAACTGCTGGTACACATGGGCGCAAAGGCCGTTCCCGGAGCAAAAGTTGTTTGGGATTTGTGCGCCGGAAGCGGCTGTGTGGGGCTCGCACTGCACACCCTGCTGCCGGATGCAGGCATATTTTTTGTTGAAAAGTATGCGGCGGCTATAAAACTGCTGCGCGAAAATGTGGGGCAAAAGGAAAACTGCAACATTGTGCGAGCGGATCTGTTAAAAAACAAGCTGACAAAACTGCCTGAGCCCGACTTGATTGTGTGCAATCCGCCGTATATCCCGCAGGGGGATATCCCCGGACTTCAGCGGGAGGTGCTGCATGAGCCGATCACCGCGCTCGACGGCGGCGCGGACGGGTTGAAGTTTTACCGTGTGCTGGCGCAGCTTGCAAAAAAGCGGTTGAAAAAGGGCGGCGCGCTGTGTGCCGAACTCGGAATCGGTCAGGCGGAGGATGTTAAGACGCTGTTTTGGGGCTTTGATACGGCGATTTTTCGGGATGAAGCCAATATTGAACGGGTGATTCTGGTAAAAATACACAAAACCGACAAAAAATAAAGATAAATGGTACAAAAACCATATATTACCGAATGAAAATCAACTAAAATTCACTTCTAAATTCCCATAATTTGATTTATTTTTATAATTTGCGTCAATAAATGGTCTAATTAATTGTGCAATATGCACAATTTAAATCGTATGAATCATGCACATCAAACGAATCAAATTGTATAATTGTGATACGAATAGGATATATGTGATAAATGTGCCGTATGACTTCCGCTAAACATCAAAATGTGTTACAATGAAGTCCACTCAGGGGCGAAATGCCTCACATTTTGAAAGGAGAACTACTCGCATGAAGAGAAAAGTACTTATCGTACTGCTCGCGCTCATGATGCTTGTCACCATGTTTGCAGCTTGTACACCTGCTGCATCTTCTACGCCGGCTTCTTCTGTGGAAGCGTCTTCGGTTGAATCGACTCCGTCGGTTGAATCCGTTGCCTCCTCGGTTGAATCCACGGTTCCGTCGGTCGCATCCGTTGCATCGTCGGTAGCTTCCACAGCGCCGTCGACCACTTCGGTCGTCCCGTCGACAACATCGACCACGAAGTCGTCTAAACCGACTTCCTCGACCGCAGTCAAACCCGGCACATCCAAGATCGGATCCAACCCGGATTATAAACTGCCCCAAGCAATCACAATCGTCCAGGAAATGCATTTCGGCGATTCTACCGAGAACTTGGAACAGAAGAAACTTTGGGAAGAAACTCTCTCCGCCAGATACGGCGTTAAGATTCACGAAGATTGCATCACCAAAACCGAAGTCGGCACCGTTTATTCGGCCCGTCTGGCCGCCGGTGAACTGACCGGTATGGTCTACAACTACGGTTGGTCCCGCATGTTTGCGTGGTACAATGAAAACGCCTGCTATCCGCTGGATGAATATCTCAAGAACAACGCGACATGGAAACTGCTTCCGAAAGATGCTCGCGAAGTTTATAAGATCGGCAACCAGATCTGGGCAGTTCCGAACGGCTGGAACGCCGGTTTGAGCGGCACAGGCATGGGCATGTGGACACAAGCCATTCGCGCCGACTGGGTCAAGAAACTCGGTTTGGGCGAAGTCGGCTACACCCTTGACGTTGCCAAGTTCAAAGACATCATCACCGCATTCGGCACCAGAGGCACCGAACTGGGCGTCACGGGCATCATCCCGATCGTCTTCGGCGGCGACCTGTATGCCACCTATAACATCTTTGCGGCGTTTGATACCTGGGT
>CAZTDA010000066.1:0-8382 GCA_964612155.1 uncultured Eubacteriales bacterium
GCTGTCGCTCGGCATCGAGACCATGGGCGGCGTCTGCACACCGTTGATTGAGCGCAACACGACTATTCCGGTCAAGCGCAGCCAGATCTTCTCGACGGCAGGAGATGGTCAGACCTCGGTTGAAGTCAACGTGCTGCAGGGCGAACGTCCGATGGCGGCCGACAACAAGAGCATGGGTCGATTCCATCTGGACGGCATCGCACCGGCTCCGAGAGGCGTACCGCAGATCGAAGTCACGTTTGACATCGACGCAAACGGAATCGTTAACGTCTCGGCAAAAGACCTCGGCACGGGCAAACAGCAGCAGGTGACCATCACTTCCTCGACCAACATGTCCAAGTCCGACATCGAGAAGGCCGTCAAAGAGGCCGAGATGTTTGCCGAAGAGGACAAAAAGCGCCGTGAGGCCATCGACATCAAGAATGCCGGTGAGCAGGCCGTCTATCAGACCGAGAACACCATCAAGGAACTCGGCGATAAGATTACCGAGGACGAAAAGAAAGCGCTGAACGAGAAGCTGGATGCGCTGAAAGAGACCCTGAAGGGCACCGACAACGACAAGATCAAGGCGGCAACCGAGGAGCTGCAAAAGAAATTCTACGAGGTCTCGACCCGCATCTATCAGGAAGCCGCAAAGGCGCAGCAGAGCCAGCAAGGCGCTGCCGATCAGCAGAATCCCAAGAACGGAACTGTTGACGATGCCAACTACAAGGACGTCACGGACGACAACAAATAGTATTATTAATCATAAAATATACCGAGCCGCAGATAGACAAAGTTGTGTTTATCTGCGGCAAGGTTTGAGTGACGGAGCGTAACATGGCTGATAAACGGGATTTCTACGAAGTGCTCGGCGTGCAGAAGGGCGCGTCCGATGAGGACATAAAAAAGGCCTACCGACAGGCCGCCAAAAAATATCACCCCGACTTAAACCCCAACGACAAGAGCGCCGAGGGAAAGTTTAAGGAGATCAACGAGGCCTACGAGGTGCTGTCCGATAAAGATAAACGCACGCGGTATGACCAATACGGGCATGCGGGGGTAGACCCCAATTACGGCGCGGGACAGGGCGGGTATAACCCGTTCGCCGGCGGTGCGGGCGGCGGCTTTAACGGCGATCTCGGCGACATCTTTGAGAGCTTTTTCGGCGGGTTCGGCGGATTCGGCGGCAATAACAGGCGGACACAGAACGGTCCGATGCGCGGAAGCGACATCGAGGCTCATGTGATGCTGGCTTTTGAAGAGTCGGCGACCGGGAGCAACAAGACCGTTGAATACAACAAAGTCGAGGCCTGCGACCAATGCGGCGGCACGGGCGCGGCACCGGGGACATCCCCCACGACCTGTACGCAATGCGCCGGCAGAGGTCAGGTGCGCGTGACGCAGCAAACCCCGTTCGGCGTGGTACAGACCGCCAAGGTCTGTCCGTCGTGCAACGGCACCGGAAAAACCATCGAAAAACCGTGTTCCAAGTGCAACGGACAGGGCAGAGTGCGGCGTTCACACAAAATATCGGTGGATATCCCCGCAGGCGTCGACAACGGCTCGGTGGTCACGGTGCGCGGACAGGGCAATGCGGGCGCAAACGGCGGTCCGGCGGGCGATTTACTGATCGTCGTGTCGGTCAGGCCGCATCCGCTGTTTGAGCGCGACGGCAACGATCTGTGGGAGGAATTGACCATCACGTTTGCACAGGCGGCACTCGGCGCAGAGGTGATGGCCCCGACACTCGACGGCAAAATTGCATTAAAGGTTCCGGCAGGCACCCCATTCGGACACACCTTCCGGATTAAAGATAAGGGTATCCCGGATGTGCACGGGCGCGGCAAGGGTTCGCTGTTTATCAAGGTGAACATCGAGGTGCCGACCAAACTGACTGCGCAGCAGCAGGAGCTCTTGCGCCAGTTTGACAGCGGCGAGACACCGCCGGAGAAAGAAAAAGAGAAGAAGAAAAAGTGGAGATAAGGATGTCATCCTGAGAGGAGCCGAAGGATCTCGTTATCCAAAGGTCATAATCAGCCCGAGATTCTTCACTACGTTCAGAATGACACTTATTGAAAGGATTACTAAAATGCAGCTTTCCGAAATCAACGTGACGGTGTCACTGAAAGACCTTGAGGTTGCGCAGGATATCGCTGTTGCCGTCGCCGACAGCGGAATTTATGTTGAGGATTATTCCGACCTTGAGCAGCAGTGTTTCGAAATTACCGGAATGCGGTTGATTGACGAGGAACTCTTGCAAAAAGACCGCGAACACGCGATTATACATCTCTATTTTAGTACCGATGCAAACGTCACGAAAAAAAAGGAGCGCTTAAAAACGCTCCTTTCCGAAGCGGGCATCGGTTTTGTGTTCGGGGAAAAAGAGATTGTCGAGGACGACTGGAGCGAGGCCTGGAAAAAATATTACCACGCGGTTACGGCGGGGAAATTTAAAGTTGTGCCGTGCTGGGAGGAATATGAGAAAAAAGAGGGCGAGTTCATTTTAACTCTCGACCCGGGCATGGCGTTCGGCACCGGCACGCACGAGAGTACGCGGCTCTGTCTTGAGATGGTCGGCGAGAGCGTCAAGGGCGGCGAGCGGTTTTTGGATATCGGCACGGGGAGCGGGATTTTGGCCATCGGCTCGCTGCTGGCGGGGGCGAAAGAAGCCCGCGCATTTGACATTGACCCCATTGCCGTGAAGATGAGCCGATATAATATTGAACTGAACGGACTGGGCGACCGCTTCGAAGTGAAACAAGGCGGCGCGGATGAGTCGTTCGGAGACGGATTTGACATCATCACCGCAAACATCGTGGCCGATGTGATCATCGCCATTTTGCCGACTGTGAAAAAGCTGATTCGTAAAGGCGGGATTTTTATCACGAGCGGCATCATTGACCGGTATGCGGACGATGTTGTCAAAGCTGCAGAAGCACACGGATTCGTCATCGAGACCCGGAGATCAGATAACGGGTGGACGGGGATTCGGATGATTGCGGGGTAAAGCTCGATATCCACGAATTAATATAAAAAATCCCGCCTGTTTATTAACAAGCGGGAATTTATATTATGATATCTACAGAATGTAATTGGTGATACAGTCGTACCAGTGGACGTAAGTGGCGCCATTGACGGTGATACGCTCGTTTTCGGGGAGTTTTTCCGTCCAGTGGTTTTTATAACGGTTGAGTGCCCAGTCGTCGTGGTTGAAACGGCGCCACAGGATGGTGCGGCCTTTTTGGTCGAGATATTGTTCGGTGGCGACATCGTCTTCGAGGAACATGACACAGATGGTATCATAGGCCTTTCCGGCAAGGGTCAGGGTATAGCGGCCGACAACATCAAGGGCTTCTTTCGATTGTCCGCAGGTGACGGTGCTGCCATCCCTTTTGATCAGGCCTTTGGGTTTGATGTCGATCTCTTTGCCGCAGTTGTTTTCGCCCATGCCCCATTCGTCGAGGAATTCGTCTCCGTCCAAAAACGTCAGGTAATGGCGAACGCCGTTTTTGAGATAACGCTCGGCGAGATAGCGGATGTGGGTGTCGGTCATCTGAATCACATAGGAGTGTTCGGCGCGGTCGGAGGTTTTGGCGTTGGGGTCGTGCCAGACCGAGGTGATTTCAACGCCCTCGACGCCGTGGACGACGGCCTTCGAGACCGCCTCAACTTCGTCAAGACCGGTCAGGTTGCGGGCGGGGAAGTCGTACATCGCCCACCTGACTTTTTCGCCGACACGCGGGATGATGAACATACCCAAGTTTTCCTCCCAGCGGACGGAAAATGGCGGTTTTTCGGACTTTTCAATTTTATATTCGGGTAAGAGTTCGGGAAATTTTTTTATCATATTTGCTCCTTTCGCTTGTCTCGGAGGGAACGGATAGCGCTCTTTGAAGCTCGCTTTGGCGGCATGCAGGCGGCTTTTAACCGTGCCGAGCGGAACGCCGAGGCGTTTTGCGATGTCGGCTTGCGGCAGCTCGCGGAAGAAATACAGATATAAAATCTGTTTGTCCTTGTCGCCGAGCTCTTCAAGCGTCTCGCGCACCGCAGAGATTTCCCGCAGCCCGCTGCGGCTCTGCGACAAAACGGACTCGGATACGCATTCAAGCGGAATTTCCAGCTGCTTTGCTTTTGCGCGGAAGTAATCGTTGCAGGCGTTTCGGGCGATGCCCAAAATCCACGCCTTGAAAGCGGCTTTGTCGCGCAGGGTATCGAATTTCTGATAGGCGCGCAGACAGATTTCCTGTATTACATCGTCCGCGTCAGCTTTCACGGGCAGCTTGTAATATACGAAGCGCTCTAAGGCGCTTATGCACCCGGCGAGCTGGTCTTCGAAGTCCATATCCCTCCTCCTTTCTCAGAATGAAATCGATTTCACTATTAAAGACGGAATAAGAGGGCGAAAGGTTCAGTTTTGTTTTTTAGCTTCTGACGGTGTGACACAATCTTTCATCGGTCACATCGTATAAGGATAAATGATTCTCGTTTATATATCGTTTCTGCCACATCCAAAACAGATCGCGCAGGCGATAGAGTTTTGTGTTGTTTGGGTCGCCGTATAACTTCGCGAGTTGATTGATCGGCGGAATTGCCCGATAATACGCGTCGTCGAGGTCTTCAACGTATTTGATGACTTCGTCGCAGGACATCTGCTCGAACTGCTCGATATTGTCCTTGCGGAGGGTGATGACGTTTGCTCTTTTGGTGTATTCGGGCAGCGTTCCCAAGGAAAGCCATTTGCTTTCCGTTTTATAGCGATTCTGCTTTTTATTTTATCGGATAACTTTTCATAACTTTCTTTTGTCAGCCGGGTGTCCTCCATCAAATATCCCCGGCCCCGATAATCCGGTAAAAAGGCATGGATATTGCGAATATCGGTGATCTGTGCCAATGTTTCGATGAGGCCGTCAAGCATCGGGATATTTTCTTCGGTGAAAACTACCGAAGGCGCGCAGGTGATCCCTTGCCGTACCGCGCTTTTCGCGAACCGCAGCATGAATTCATAATCACCCGGACGGGTGGCAAAACGATCGTGATATTCCTCATTACCGAAAAATGTGGTATCGATCATGGTGATTCCGGTGGCTTTCAGTTTACCGCCAAATTCGTCTGTCTCGGCCTCATTTCGGATCCGAATACCGTTGCACTGCAAAAAATTCGCTCCGACAAATCCGATGGAACGATTGAAAGCGATATTGTCAAACAACTCGGGATATTCGGCGCAGTAACCGATGGAATAATACAGCGGTACGGACAGGTTTTTTACTTTTTCACAGTGAACAAACCGCTCAGCAAATTTTTTGCCTCTGCCATATTCAATTCCGTCATCGGCTTTTTTGCAGGACTCAAGCAGGCAATATTTACACGCACACCGGCAGAGGGCAAGCAGGTTTTGAATCTCGATAGAAATCGTCTGCATAACGGTTGCTGCTCCTCTCAGTTTCGTATATCTTGTTCAATAATACGCTGTTTTGAGGAACGTTTCAATGATTTAAATCTTTTATAAGGTTTATGACCGTTTCAAGCGCCTCGCTGACGGGCGGGGTGGCACGATGTGACTTGTCGCGGGTGACCAGTTCGATACAATTGTTTTGCAGGTTGCGGGGGCTGACGATGACACGCAGGGGTACGCCGAGCAGATCGGCGTCTGCGAACATTGCTCCGGCGCTGACCGGGCGGTCGTCGTAGATGACTTCGACGGCTGCTTCTTGCAGGGCCTGATAAAGCGCGTCGGCGGTTTGGCGCACGGCGGGGTCGTCGGGGCGGACAGCGCAGAGATGCACCTGCCACGGGGCGACCGAGAGTGGCCAGATCGGGCCGTAATCGTCATGATGCGCTTCGCAGATCGAGGCCGCAAGCCGACCGACGCCGATGCCGTAACAGCCCATGATCGGGATTTTGGTCTCGCCGTTTTGGTCGAGATAGGTCATTCCCATGGTCTTGGTGTACTTATCCCCGAGTTGAAAAATGTTGCCGACTTCGATGCCCCGGCTCAGTTTGAGCGTTTTTTGACCGCACTTGGGGCAGATGCCGCCTTCGACCGCTTTGGCGAAATCGTGATATTCTATATCGCCGAGGTCGCGGTTCAGGTCGAGGCCGGTGAAGTGGTATTCGGCTTTATTTGCGCCGCAGCAGAGGTTGTTGGAGTTCATCAGCGAGCGGTCGAACAGCACTTTGCAATCGGCGGTTAAACCGCAAGGGCCGATATATCCGGCGGCAAGGGGGCTGTTTTCGTCGAGCGCGGCGGGGCTGATTTCGCAGCCCAAGAAGTTGCGCAGCTTGGTCTCGTTGACTTCGATATCTCCGCGCAAAAACAGCACGACAAGCGAATCATCCTCGCGCTGATAGACAACGGCTTTGCAGCTCTTTTCTTTTGGCAGGTTCAAAAAAGCGCAGACATCCTCAATGGTTTTTGCACCGGGGGTGTGAACGGGCTTCAATTCCTCCGAAATGGGGTCTGGGGCATTTTGAATGATGCAGTCCGCCGCCTCGAGGTTGGCGCTGTAATCACAGTTGTCACACAGCGCGATGCTGTCCTCACCGATCGAGGTTAAAAACATAAACTCGTGCGAGATTTTGCCGCCCATCATACCCGAGTCCGCAGCGACCGAGATGACCGGAAGCCCGACGCGGCGGTAGATGTTTTCGTAGGCCTTGTGGCAGGCGGCATAAAACTCCTCGAGGTCGGTTTGGGAGGTGTGAAAGGAATAGGCATCCTTCATCGTAAACTCGCGTACGCGGATTAAACCGCCCCGGGGGCGGGCTTCGTCGCGGAATTTGGTTTGAATCTGATAGATCATAAACGGGTATTTGGCATAAGTATTGGCGTATTCGCGCACGAGTTGGACGGCGGCCTCCTCATGGGTCATGCCGAGCACCAGACCCCCGTCGTTCCGGTCGTGAAAGCGTACCATCGACGCATCAATGCTTTCATAGCGGCCCGACTCCTGCCAAAGTGTGGCAGGCATGACGACCGGGAAAGTGACCTCCTGACCGCCGATGGCATCCATCTCCTCGCGGATGATGGTTTCGATTTTGCGGGTGATTCGGCGCAGCGGAGGAAAGGCCGAATAGATGCCGCTGGCGACGGCTTTGATATAGCCGCCGCGCAGCATGAGCGCATGGCTCTCGGCGGTACAGCCGTTGGGCCGCTCTTTGTAACGGTCTCCGACCAGTTTTTCGAGTTTCATGGTGCTTTTCCTCCTTTAATGTTGCCTCGGGTGCACACACAGGTGCGCCCCTACATGAAACAAAAACGCCCTAAGTCCATGCTTAGGGCGAACAAATGTCGCGGTACCACCTAATTCGTGACCGCTGTTTACACAAGGCGGTCACCTCATTTCTCTGTGACGGGAGAACCCGGCTGCGTTTATTAGATAATATTATCATATGCGGCGGGAGCAAGCCCCCGCCCTACAATATGAATAATCCATCGCTTCACGCAGCGGCTCCGAGATGGGTTCGGCAACTGTTCATGAAGGGCTCGCACCGGCCGCCTTCTCTCTGAAACGAACAAATCTGCCTACTGATTCTCTTCAACGCCTTTAACATTCAGTTTGTCATTAGTTTAGCATAAATTTGCGGGTTTTTCAAGAGTATTCTATCGTAGGGGCGGCACTCCGCGGCCGCTCGCTCAGAGTAGGTTTGTTGCCAAAAAGTGGGGGTATGCGTACGTCTTACCGTTTCAATAAAAATATGTCCCCTCGCAGGTTAACAATAAACATGAAAAACACTCACGGGCGGCCACGGAGTGCCGCCCCTACTTCAACGCTTTTAATTTTCGGTTTGTGCGAAAAGCCGGCTTCGGAATGAAAGTTCGAATATCGCCAATAATCAAAAACGGAAACGATCATTTTATCTTAATAAAACCTTCACTGAAAACAAATGAGAAAAACTTATAAATTTATTAAATATTTCTTGACATGGCAAATCATTGGTAGTATAATGCTATAACGCTTATCATGGGACGGTATGCCGCTAAGCACGGGTACGGGGTCTCGGGGCGGAATGGACAAGTGTCGAAAAGCGGCATGGTTTCTTATCATTTGACAACTCAGGCAGCCGGATTGGATGGCAGCCGATTTTATAAAAACGGAGTGATACATCAGTGGTCAACGTGAAACCTGTGATGCTCGGAAAAACCGAGCGCAAGAGTTTCTCACGCATCAACGAGGTGGCCGAGATGCCCAACCTCATCGAAGTTCAGCGCGACTCCTACGAGTGGTTCATGCGCGAAGGGCTGAAAGAAGTCCTGCGCGACGCCTCTCAAATCTCGGATTACAACAACAATCTGACGCTGGATTACATCGACTTCCGCACCGACAAGGAACCCAAATATTCCGTCGCCGAGTGCAAGGAACGTGACGTCAGCTACACCACCCGTCTGTTTGTCAAAACCCG
>CAZTDA010000067.1:0-8322 GCA_964612155.1 uncultured Eubacteriales bacterium
ATTAAAAAGGAAGGTAATTCAAGTGTTTTAACTTGTGCGGGATTATCACTATATGATATGATTAAGTAAATATTGGCTCGATTGTTAAAGGAGTTATATGTCGGAAAACGTGAATCAAATTTTACAAAGTAAATACGGAATTAAGGCAATCTCTTTGAATTCGGTTCCCGCCGGTTGGTCAGCAGCGGCTTGGAAAGTGTGCGCTGAAAGCGGCGATTACTTTTTGAAGGTATATGACAAGCAAAAGCCCTCGACAAAGTGTTGGGTCGAGCGCATTGACCGCTACATACCGGTGGTGCTTTGGCTGTCGCAAAATACCGTGCTTTCGGAAAATATGACCGCGCCGGTATTGACGAAAAGCGGGGCATATAAATGGGAAGATGACGAATATTTATATCTTGTATTCCCTTATATCGACGGGCAGACCATTGGAGAAGAAGAATTGAGTTTGAAGCAGGTGCGCGAACTGGCGAGAACGGTTGCGTGTTTGCATCGTTACGGCGCGGAGATTCCGATTTCGACGCAAGGGCTAAATGAGACATTCGATGTCTCTTTTTGCACGGAATTGAAAGAGTGGTTGGCACATTCGGAGTTGAAAACGCTGCTTGCGGAATTCGCAAAGACGATTATCGGTTTTACGGGGGAGCTTGAACGAAGGGCGGCGATGCTGCGAAAATCGAATTTGAAGTTTGTACTTTGCCATACGGACATTCACGGGTGGAACTTGATGCAAGCGGACAAGCTGATTTTGATCGACTGGGAGGGGCTGAAACTTGCGCCGCCTGAAGCCGATCTGTTTTCGTTTACCGAGACCTTCTTTTTCGGATATGCATGGGAAGAATTCTTGAACGAGTATTGCAAAGTGCATCCGGATTTTCAAGTTGACCCGGAAGTGATGATGTTTTATCAACTACGCCGTCGGTTAGAAGACATTCATGCGTTTGCAAAGAGCGTTTTATTTGACGGGCTTTCTAACGAAAATAAAGAACGAGCTCAGTGGTATTTAAATCGGGAATGCGAAATATTGATAGATATGTAATGATGATATATGTTTCTGATCAAGTTTTCCCCTGCGTTTTCATAAACGCTTCGACTTCGGCGAGCGTGGGGATGGAGTCGATAACGCCGAATTTAGTCACCGAGAGGGCTGCTGCGTAGCTTGCGAGGAGAATGGCGTCTTCGATGGGTTTACCCTGTGCGATGCCCGCCATCAGCGCGCCGCTGAAACAATCGCCTGCACCTGTGGTATCGACGGCGGTCACTTTCGGCGTATTGAAAAACTTGCCGCTGTCTTTGGTCACAAGCACACAACCGGCATCGCCGAGTGTGATGATGGCGACCTGTACGCCTTTATCCAAAAACCACTTTCCCGCTTTGCGGGCCGAGTCGAAATCGTTCACGGGGATGCCGGTCAGGGCTCTGGCCTCGTGTTCGTTGGGTTTAATACAATAAATATAGGGATAAAGGTCTTGCGGAAGCGCAAACGCAGGAGCGGGGTCGAGCAGCGTTTTGAGCCCCATTTCCGAGACCTTTTTCAAGCCGTAAAATACGACCTCCGGTTGGTTTTCAAGCTGAAATCCGACGATCTCGGAGTCGCGCAAAATATCCGAGGCAGCGTCGATATCCGCAATCGAGAGGTTATAATTCGCGCCGGGGATGACCGTGATCTGGTTGCGCCCGTTTTCATCCACCATAATCACGCTGAGTCCGGTTCGGGCGTTTTGGTCGGTGATGACACGGCTTCTGTCGATGCCCAAGCGGTCATACATAGCAAGCGCGTCTTGCCCGTTATGATCCGTGCCTACACGTCCGATAAAGCGGGTTTTTGCGCCCATTCTTGCGGCTGCGATGGCTTGATTGGAGCCCTTGCCGCCGCTGCTCTCGCTGTATGTTTGCGCGATGACGGTCTCGCCCTCCTGCGGCAGCGCTTTGCACTTTAAGGACAGATCGAGATTATAGCTGCCGACGATGGTGATGGGTTTTGACATAAGAGTACCTCCGCAGTTGATTGGATTATTGAAAGTTTAACATAGATCAATCGGATGTTCAAGGGTGAACATTGATATATAGTCAAGATAAAATATATGGAATATGATAATCATATGACATAAATATGTTTAATACATATTGACAAATGGTAAATAATGAAATATTATCATATCATTCGGTATCTTGTGCCAAAATTAATAACGGAGGGGAAATAATGAGTACACAGACAGATCAAAGACCTGAAGTCAAGCCAATTTCTCAAACGTCCGCCCCAATCAATCAAATGCAAACCGAACGTTCACTCGGAAAATTTATCGTTTTCACCATTGTCACTCTAGGAATCTATCCGATTGTTTTTTACTCCGGCATTTCAAATGATATCAACACTGTCCAAAGTCGGTATGACGGAAAAGAAACCATGCACTTCTGCTTACTGTTCTTTTTGGTCGGTTGGGTGACGTGTGGCATTGGGTATTTTGTTTGGTTTCACAGAATATCGAATCGCATCAGCAACCAGCTAGATCGCAAAAACATTGCATATAATTTTAGTGCAAAGGATTACTGGTTGTGGGGCGTTTTGGGCTCGCTGATTATCGTAGGTCCGTTTATCTATATACATAAACTTGCGACCGCCATGAATAAGATTGCGGAGACTTATAACAAAAAGGGCTGAGCGGTTAATAGATCGATAAACACGCGCTTCGGTGCGTGTTTTTGTTTGCTTGTTGCTTGAAAAACCGAGTGTGACATGTTATTATCGATTTACAGATAGGGGGGATTTTTGTGGCTTTTTGTCCGGATTGCGGTACGCGTATCAATGGGACGGTTTGTCCAAAATGCGGCACCAACGGATATACACAGACACAGGCACAGGGAGGCATGAAATGTCCGCGCTGCGGCAGTTTGAACATCCTTGTGACCAGCGAGCAGCTGAGCGCAAAAACCCGTGAGAGAGGGCCGGGCTGCCTTTGGCGCATTGGTCGCACACTGTTGATTATATGTACCTTGGGCTTGTGGCTGCTGGTCGGAAGACGCAGGGGTACGGTAAAGACCAAATTTACAAATCAAACCGTCGCGATTTGCCAAAATTGCGGCAAACGGTGGACGGTGTAGATTAAAAACGGAACGGTCAAGACCGTTCCCTACTGAGATCGGATTTTAATCCCAGCGCCCGTTTATAAAGCGGGTCGAATTCGCAACCGCAACTGCCGCACTCGGAGTCGGCTTGCTCGATGGCTTTGACCAGTTCGTCGCCGTTGTTTTCGCCCGAGAGCCAGGCCTTGGCGGGCATTGCGATCAAATCCCAGTTCGATTGGGAGAATTTTGTGAGGATGCCGATCAATTCTTCGTTGCGTTCCATGTTGGTTGCTCCTTGACTGTTTTTACTGATGAGTTACGAACAAATCTATTGTTATCAATTCTTCAATAATAATTCCACACGGTATTATAAAGAAAAAGAGGCTTAATATGATTCGCTTTAAAACATACAATCCCGAGCCGCTGTTCGGAGAGGATTATAACAAGTTAAGAGCGTTTTTGGTCAAGCTCGACAGCCACAATTACAGCTTCGGGCGCTGGGATTGGATGATCACGCATGGGTATCTCGACAAAAGCGGGCTGCCGAAAATCGGATTGTGGGAAGAAGACGGCGTTGTTGTCGCTGCCGCCACGTACGACTGCGGTTTGGGCAGCGCGTATTTGCTTGCGGATGAAAAGCACCGGGATTTGCGCGGTGAGATGCTGGACTATGCCCAAGGTGCGCTTGTAAAAGACGGGGCGTTCCAGGTTCTCATTCTTGACGGGGACACCGAACTACAGGACATCGCTGCAAAACGGGGGTTTCTACCGACACAGAACAAGGAATGCGATGCGGTTTATCCGATTAATTTAAATGAGATTCAATACACTTTGCCCGAGGGGTTTCGGGTTACAAGTATGCATGAGGATTATGATTTATACAAGTACGGACAGGTGCTTTGGAAAGGGTTCAATCACGAGGCCAGGGGCGAGGGGCCGTTTGTCTTTAAAGAGTCGGAGTGGCCGGATTGGGAATTTATGCGCCCGAATGTCAATCTCGATTTAAAGATCGCAGTCGTCGCGCCGAACGGGGACTTTGTCTCATATTGCGGCATGTGGTTTGATCCGGGCTGTCAGAGCGCGTTGGTCGAACCGGTGGCAACCGATCCTGCTTACCGCAAAATGGGGTTCGGACGTGCGGCGGTGTTGGAGGCGGTCAAACGCTGCGGACAACTCGGGGCAAAGCGGGCTTTTGTCGGCTCGTCGCAGCAGTTTTATTACAGCATCGGGTTTCGGCCTTATGCAACATCGACGTGGTGGCATTGGAAAGTTACCATCGGGGAACCACAGAAGTGATGCTTGGCAAGACAACGCGATTACAAATTTTAAAATAGATTAACGGAGCAACGGGGGCGTCGCTCCTTACAATCATATAAGGTGTTTAGAGGATGATTATGATTCAAATGACCACGGAACGACTGTTGATCCGGGATCATGTGCCGGCGGATTTAGCGTCCCATCACACGCTTTTTTCTGATCCGAAGGTCATGAGATTCTTACCGGAATTGATGACACATGATTTGGAACAGTCGCGGTTGAATTTGCAACAGGCCATTGATCAGATCGGGTTATCCGAGCGCCAGTGTTACTTTTTCAGAATCGAAAACCGCCTGACAAATGAACATATCGGCGAGATCGGTTATACGGTCACAAAGCGCACGCCGTTGGGCAAATGCGTAGGGATGGGATATTTTATCCGTGATTGTTTTTGGGGTCGGGGGTATACCGCGGAGGCGCTGCAAGAAGTAATCCGCTTTGCTTTTCAAGAAGATGGGGTTTATCGCATTTCCACCGGCTGTCTGAAAGAAAATGTGGCCTCGGAGCGGGTTATGCAGAAATGCGGGCTGATCAAAGAAGCGGAATTTAAGGAATATCAATTGCATGAGGGAAAATTGAAAGGTCGCGTCGAGTACCGATTATTGCGTTCGGAATGGGAAGAGACCATGTTAAATGAGCAGAAAAGATGAAGGAGGTGTCGCTTTATCAAACTCATTCTGAAATTTTCATTTACCTTTGGCTTTTTCTTCGGCTTGATAACATTTATCATCATGGCAGTAATCGATGATGCCAAAACAGCGATTACGTCCGGCTTTTTTGCTTGGATATTTTCCGGCGGAGTTCTAACCGCTTATATGGATATTCATGAATATATTAATAATAAAAGGTATTCGGAGTACTGTGCGGCAAATATTAAGGAACGAATATTATATACGGATACGTTTTTCAAGTTAAACGGTGAAACAAATCATGCAGGCCGTTTGTATTTGACCGTATCTTCCTTGATTTTAGTGATGTTAAAAAGAAAAAAAGAGGTAATTGAAAAACGAATTCCCGTAAAAACAATTGTCAATATTAGCGAGCATCATGATTTTGGCCATATCCCGAATGTGCTGATCCTTCAACAGGACGGATCAGAGACACGAGTGATTACCGACTATAAACAACTTTATGACAAGTTGTTCCCGTCGGCAGCACAAGAATAACGGAAAACCCTGCCCGATAAAAGGCAGGGTTATGTTTTTTAATCAGAGTCGTCAGGATTGTCACTGTCCACTTTAATTATAAATCGCGCATGAACTTGTCACTTTAAACTTCACACTTTGCATTTTTATTGCGCGGGGTTTCGAACATAAGTGATGTAGGTGAAGCTGGCGGGAACGCCGGGGACGGGACGGCCGTCCATGCTGACCGAATGGGCGTCGTCGCGTACGAATTCGGTATTCAGAATCTGCCAAACCTGTTTGTTCAGCTTGCCGACGTCGATTTCCCATAAAAATACGATCTCGGCCTGCTCCAGCTGTTTGAGCAGATTGTCGCTGAACCAGCTGTATTCGCCGGTAAAGTTAGCCGGATCCTGCACAAAGACGGGGCCGAGCGGCGAATGTTTGGTCAAGCCGTAGAAGAACACGCCGCCGTCGTTGAAACCGAGAAATTGATAGCGTTCGATGCCCTTTTCGTCAAGCAGCTTATCCACATATTCGGCCTGTTCGGTCATCAGTTCAAAATTGGTTGTGATGCCTTTATCAAAGGAAAAATACGACATAAAGACAAAGTTAACAGACAGGGTTGCAAGGATACCCGCCATAATGATACGGCACTGTTTGGCGCCGAATCCGGTGGGCTTGTCTTCGTTTGGATCTTTCGGATGCAACAGTATGGGCTCGACCGCACTGCCGCGCAGCATCAGTAACAACAGCGCCATGTAGAAGGGGAGTGCAAAAACGAAGTGATGGTAAAAATAGCGACCGCCGACCGCGATGGCAAACGAGGTGCACAGCAAACTGCCGAACAAGGCGATGAACCGAACGGCCCAGAAGAAGCGATCTTTTAATCCCGCAGAAGCGAGTGCGCGGAAATCCTGGAAAAAGTAGAAGAACACGGCTATAAAGATTAAAGTGATGACGCACAAAAACACGATTGAGAAAGAACCTACTTCATTGATCATGACCATCAGGTTCCACATCCGCCCAAGCGGAGAACTGCTGGACTCTACTCGGCTTTCTAACATGTATTTTAAATAGACCGTGATATAGGGTTTCAAAACACCTGTCGCAGCCATTGCACCCACACCGATTGCACCGCCGTATAACATCGGCAGAACGGTCTTTAACCAAATTCCGCGCCAGTTTCTGACGAACAGCAGGGACACGGCAGCGGCAACCAACACGAACGGCTCTTTTAAAAGTCCCGCGCAGGCCAGCATCACACCGGAAATAATCACGCTTGGTGAGTAGAATTTCAACTTTTTTTCATCGGAGTCAAAAATCAAAAGCAAATAAATGCCGACAAACATGGCACCCATCGCCTCAATTTGTATGTAACCGCTGCGGGTCTGTGAATACAACATCAGCATCATGCCGAACAACAACGAACTCAAAATGGCGATTGCGGTAGTCACCTTGCTGCAAGCACGCTTGATGCACAAAATGGTCGCGCCGATGGCAGGAGTGAGCATGGTGATCAAAAGGCAAAAAAAGCTGAAGAGGTTCATGGCGTAAACACCGCCGGTGTATTTCATCGACAGCGCCGAAAGCCAAAAGATACCCGGCGGTTTATTTTCAAAAAGGTCTATGTATGGTTTGAGTCCGTTGAGAATGCCTCTGCCGACCGCCCAATATAACGGGTTATCGACGCAATAGGAAACGTTAAGCTCTGTGCTGAGGCAGGACCAGCTTTTCAACAGAGCCGGAACAAAGAAAAATATGACGAAAATGAGTATACCGATACCAATAAAAAGGAAACGAAGCTTTTTTGAAGAATTAATATGTTGATAGATGTTTTTGACTTTAGAAATCATTGATTGTCTCTCCGACTGCGCAAAATTGCCATTTTCGGATTTTCCGGGGATTGTCACCGATGACTAAACGGCGTTGAAATGCGCAAATACTACGCAAATCGACAGAAATCATAGCATATGAATGTGAGGTTGTCAACGGGAAGAAAAGGCAGAGCGCAAATCGGACAGGCAATAACGGATGATATAAAAATAAAAGTTTAAAAGGGGTTAGGTCGGATTTCGGACATAGGTGATATAAGTGAACCCGTCGGGAAGACCCTCGACGGGTTGTCCGTCCATGCTGACGGAATGGGCATTATCTCGTTCAAAGTCCCGTCCGAGCGTATTCCAGACCTCATCAGAGAGCACCCCGACATCGAGAGTGAATAAGAAGACGATCTGCGCTTGATCCAATTCGGCAAGCAGGTTTTGACAAAACCAATTGTCGGCGTCTTCTTTATAATCATCGGGGAATTGAGCAAAAACAGGACCGAGCGGCGAGTGTTTGGTCAGGCCAATGAAATGAGGACCGTTGAAGCCGAGGAACAGATAACGGTCGATGTTTTTTTCATCGAGCAGCTTGTCCACATAATCGGCGTGGGTCTGCATCATGGCGGTTTCCTTGGAGAGGTTTTCGTCATAGGTAAAATCGGGCAGCAGATAAAACCCGAATAATAAAATTACGCAGAGAATGCTGAGCGCTTTTTTACACTGGGAGGGGCCATACCGGATTTCCGGTTTTGCCTCGGACAGTTCGGGATGCCGGATTATTAAATCGGGCTCGCAGACGCAGCCGCGCAAAAGCGCCAGCATCAGCGCCATATAAGCGGGGAGCGCAAAGATGTGGTGGTGATTGTAATATTGCCCGCCGATCGCAACAGTAAAGGAGGCCGCAATCAAGCCCATCGGCAGCGCAATAAACCGGAAAATCCATTTTAACCAGAGCTTCAAACCGGATGACGGCAGCTCTCGGACATCCT
>CAZTDA010000068.1:0-1007 GCA_964612155.1 uncultured Eubacteriales bacterium
TTGAAAAAAGTGCTTGTGAAGTAAGTTTCGAATCCCAATATTGATTTTGGTATCATATTATTTAAAGCAGTTAGCTTTCGGAGGAAATGTTTGTGAGCGAAATTAAAACCATCGGCGTCCTGACCAGCGGCGGAGACGCTTCGGGCATGAACTGCGCCGTGCGCGCCGTCGTGCGTTCCGCCATCGAAAAGGGCATGGAGGTCTTTGGCATTAACCGCGGATATGAGGGACTGATCCACGGCGACATTCAACAGATGGAAATCCGCAGTGTGTCGGAAATTCTGCACAGGGGCGGCACGATTTTGTATTCCGCCCGCAGCCCCGAATTCCAGACCCCCGAGGGTCAGGCGCGCGCCATCCGCACCTGTAAACAGTTCGGCTTGCAGGGCATTGTGGTTATCGGCGGTGACGGCAGCTTTCGAGGCGCAAAAGCGCTTTCGCATCAGGGCATTCCGTGCGTCGGCATCCCCGGTACCATCGATAACGACATCAGCGCGTCGGACTACACTATCGGCGTCGACACCGCGCTAAACACGATTATCGATGCGGTCGATAAAATCCGCGATACCTCACATTCGCATGACCGCTGCTCGCTGATTGAGGTTATGGGCCGCGACTGCGGCTATTTGGCACTGCACGCGGGCGTTGCAAGCGGCGCGATGGCGATTTTGGTGCCCGAGATTCCGCCGGATCTGCAAAAAGACATCGTCGAGCCGATGCAAAAGATGAGCCGTGCGGGGAAAAAGCACTTTATCATTATCGCAGCGGAGGGCATTGACTATCCGGGCGGCGTTTCACAGCTTTCCAAGGACATTGAAAACGCAACCGGTGTTGTGACACGTCCGACAGTGCTGGGGTATGTGCAGCGCGGCGGTTCGCCGTCTGCCAAAGATCGCGTAATCGCCACTATGATGGGCGTTTATGCGGTTGACCTGCTGGCAAAAGGCGTCGGCAACCGGGTAGTAGTGCGCAAAAACGACCGTATTGTCGATTTTGATATCAGCGAA
>CAZTDA010000068.1:1017-8268 GCA_964612155.1 uncultured Eubacteriales bacterium
ACCAAGCCGTTCGACCGGGATCTGTATGAGATGAACAAGCGGATTTCGGTGTAGAATTCGGCAAAAATCAATTTCTCTGTTGTAAAACATACGAATTTCGTGTATCATAGATGGCGGTATAATCCGTGCCTTGCGCACTTTTATACCGCCATTTGTTTGATGTGAAAGGAATGCTCGTATAAAAATGGAAAGAGCAATGGTATATGTCGACAACGCGGCGACCACCCGCGTGTCGGAAACGGTTTTTGAAGCGATGAAACCGTATTTTTGTGAAAAGTACGGCAATGCGTCTTCGGTGTACGGGTTGGGGTACGAGAGCGAAAAAGCGCTTACGGCGGCGCGGGAACAGGTCGCAAATGCAATCAACGCCACGCCCGCAGAAATTTATTTCACCGGCGGCGGCTCCGAGAGCGACAACTGGGCGATCAAGGGCGCGGCGTTTCAAAAAGCCAAAGGGGGTAAAAAGCATATCGTTTCGACCGAATATGAGCATCACGCGGTGCTGACGACGCTTGAAGCGTTGAAGGCACAGGGATTTGAACTGACGCTTGTTAAACCGACAAGCGAGGGGATTATCACCCCGGAAGCGGTCAAAGCGTCCATCCGTGAGGATACCGCGCTGGTCACCGTAATGATGGTCAATAATGAGATCGGCACGATGAACCCGATTGCGGAAATCGCCGCGGTTTGCGCCGAAAAAGGGGTCTGGTTTCACACCGACGCGGTGCAGGCGGTTGGGCACATCCCGGTTGATGTGAAAGCGTTGGGAGTGGACATGCTGGCGTTATCGGCGCATAAATTCAACGGCCCGAAAGGCGTCGGGGCGTTATATATCAAAAAAGGCGTGCGAATTGTGTCGCTTATCAGCGGCGGTCAGCAGGAAAACGGCAAGCGCGCCGGAACCGAAAACATCCCCGGGATTGTGGGATTAGGTGCGGCTATCACAGAAGCGACCGAGCATTTGGTCGAGGAAAACACACGGATTAAAAATTTACGGGACAAGTTGATTAACGGGTTGTTGTCAATGCCGGGAACGCGATTAAACGGCAGCCGGCCACAACGCGTTCCGGGCAATGTGAATATCTCATTTGAGGGTGTCGAGGGCGAATCGCTGTTGCTTTGGATGGACATGAGCGGCATCTGCGCCTCGTCCGGGTCGGCCTGCACCAGTCGGTCGCTCGACCCCAGCCATGTGCTGTTATCTATCGGACTGCCGCATGAGATCGCGCACGGATCGCTGCGGCTGTCACTCGGGCGTTATAACACCGAACAAGACGTAGATTATATTTTAAACAACGTACCGCAGATTGTGCAAAAGCTGCGGGCAATGAGCCCGATTTGGGAAAATCGGATATAGGAAATTCGGAGGTTTTTTGATGTATACTGCAAAAGTGATGGATCATTTTATGAATCCGCGCAACGTCGGTGAAATGGAAAATGCGGACGGTGTGGGTGAAGTCGGAAACGCCCGATGCGGCGACATTATGCGCATGTATTTAAAAATCGACAATGGCATGATTACCGATGTCAAGTTCAAGACCTTCGGCTGCGGCGCAGCGATTGCGACGAGCTCGATGGCCACCGAACTGATTAAGGGAAAGTCGATTGACGATGCGCTCAAACTGACCAACAAGGCCGTTGTAGAAGCGCTGGAGGGACTGCCGCCCGCGAAACTGCACTGTTCGGTGTTGGCCGAACAGGCCATCAAGACCGCGCTGGCCGATTATTTCCGCAAGAAAGGCATTGATCCGGAGCCGATTGTCGGAAAGATCATCGACTGCGAAGGGTGCCATGAATAGCGTTTTGGTCGCTTTATCCGGCGGTGTAGACTCCGGTGTCTGTGCCTTGCTGTTAAAAAACACGGGGTACAAGGTCGGCGGAGTCTATATGATTATGTCAAAGCAGCACGAACAGGGTATTGAAAAAGCCGAAAAGGCCGCAAAACAACTCGGAATTCCGCTGTTTTGCGTCGATGCACGAAAAGAATTTGAAGAAAGCATTATCGCCTATTTTATCAATGAATATGCCAACGGGCGTACCCCGAATCCCTGCGTGCTTTGCAATCCGACCATCAAGTTTAAGCATCTGATCGCGTGTGCGGATCAAAACGGATATGATTACATTGCAACGGGGCATTATGCACGCACGCAGGATGGTCTGATTCGCAAAGCTGTCTGCGAGAAACGCGACCAGAGTTATATGCTTTATCGGCTGAAAGAAGATGTTGTCAATCGGCTGCTGATGCCGCTCGGGGAATTTGAAAATAAAGATGAAGTGCGTAAAATCGCTCTAGAAAACGGACTTGATTGCCATGACGCGCCTGACAGCAGCGAGAACTGCTTTTTGCCCGATGCCGATTATGCCGCGTTTTTGCGGGAAAAACTCGGGGAACTGCCGGGGGAATTGATCTCGCCGGACGGCAAGGTCTGCGGAACGCACGAGGGGATTTACAACTTTACCATCGGGCAGCGCAAGGGTGTTGGGGCATTCGGGAAGCCGGTTTTTGTGAAGAAAATTGACCCCGAGACGCGTCGGGTCTTTTTGGCATGGGGCGGAGAAGAGTTTTTTGAGTCCGCTGTTTTATCCGATTGCAGTTGGCAAGTTTCGCCTAAATCGGAAAAGACCTACGGGGTGAAAATCCGGTCGGCGGCGAAGCCCGCTGCGGCGCGGATCGAGGGGGACATGGTGTTCTTTGAGCAACCCGCCCGAGCCGTTGCGCCCGGGCAGAGCGCGGTGGTGTATGAGGGGGAACTGGTCATCGGCGGAGGAATTATCATGAAGTAAGAAGTAATAGTGAATAGTGAAGAGGTTAGGTACCGCTGCGGCGGGAAAATTGATTGTAGGGGCGAACTTTGTTCGCCTGCGGGTAATTGAACGGGCATCGCTGATCGCTCCTGCTTGATAATCCTCTGAACGGTTTAGGCCGTTTTTTTATTGCTTTTATGCCGAATTTTATTTGACACAGATATGGGTGAATGCTATTATATAGAAGATCGGGTAAACCAAGAAAAACCGAAATTTAAATTTCGCTTTGGCGAAAGGATGGCTTTGTAATGACACAACTGACAGGCAAAGAGCGTATGACGCGTATTATTAATCACCAGCCGGTGGATCGGATCGGGCTTTATGAGCATTTTTGGGGCGATACCCAGAAGGAATGGATGGACAATCAGGGCTGCGGTTCGGATTTAAATAAAGAATTTAACTTTGATATGTTGGAATCTTGGGTGTTCAAGTTGGCTGCACGCGTCGATTTTAAACCGGTGACAATCGCCGAGGACGAGGACACCATTACCAAGCTCGACGGCAACTGGGCTGTGCTGCGCACCCATAAGAAACACGATTCCACGCCGGAACATGTGCGTTATGAGATCGACAGCCGCGAAAAATGGGAGGAGCTTGTCAAGCCTCTGCTGCTCGATCGGTCTTTATTTGAAAAGCGCATCAATTTTGAGGCGTATCGTAAAGACAAGCAATACGCCGCCGAAAACGGCAAGTTTTTTGTCTGGTCGGGTGTGAATGTATTTGAGTGTATGCATCCGGTCGCCGGGCACGAAGAGATGCTTGCCGCGATGATTTATGACCCCGAGTGGGTAATGGATATGAGCAAGACCTTTGCGTGGCTGACTGTGGAACTGCAAAAACTTTTATTCGAGCGCGAGGGCAAACCCGACGGCATCTGGTATTACGAAGATATGGGTTATAAAGGTGCGCCGTTTATGTCTCCGGCGATGTATGATCAGTTCATCTATCCGTCGCATGTGTATACGTTTGACTATGCGCATTCCATCGGGCTACCGGTGCTGGTGCATTCCTGCGGATTCGTCGAGCCGCTGTTGCCGGGCATGATTAAAGCGGGAATGAATTTATTGCAGGCGATGGAAGTCAAGGCGGGCATGGATTTACTGCGCATTTATCACAATTACGGAGACAAAATTGCGCTAATGGGCGGCATTGATGTGCGGGCGCTATGTTCCAACGACCGCGCCCAAATCGACGCGGAGTTGGAAAAGAAGATTCCGACCGTCAAGGGGAAATACGGCTTTGTGCTGCACACCGACCACTCGGTGCCGAAGACCGTTGATTTGGAGAATTACCGCTACTTTATTAAGAAGGGACTGGAACTGGGAACGTATTAAAACAGTTATCAGTTGTCAGTTAACAGTGAACAACGGATGTACTCCGATTTAAAATTTCGCAATATGATTAAAAATTTGCTAAAGTGCAACCGGTGGTTGCGGTAATTTACGGCTGTGTTGGTAGTGTGCAACCCGAGGATTTGGTATTCTATTATTTGCGGGCAGGGCGCCGGGGGAGTTAATAATTCAAATATTTCAATACAGTCAGTAGGGGCGCACCTGCGTGTGCGCCCGAATAAAGCTTACAGGTGGGTTACATAGTGTTAATTCGGCAATATGACGGGCGCACACATAGGTGCGCCCCTACGCCAAACGACAGGCGCATAAAGAGTTCACGCACATTGGAAAGAACGGAGGGACACAGTGGACAAAATCATTGAAGTTAAGGGGTTACATAAGTCGTACGGAGCGGTGCATGCGGTCAAGGGCATTGATTTTTATGTCGAGAAGGGCAAGCTCTTTGCATTTTTGGGGCCGAACGGCGCGGGAAAATCCACCACCATCGACATCATCTGCACGTTCTTGAAGCAGGACGAGGGCACGGTAACCGTGGACGGCAAAGTGGTCGGGAAAGACGACTCCGCCATCCGAAGTGAAATAGGAGCGGTGTTTCAAGACGGTTTGCTTGACCCGCTGCTGACCATTGAGGAAAACCTGAGATGCCGGGGCGGCCTCTACGGGCTGAAAGGCAAAGCGCTTTCGGACGCGGTGAAGCACACGGCACAAATCACCGGCGTCACCGAACTGCTCAAGCGGCCTTACGGCAAGCTCTCGGGCGGGCAGCGCAGACGGTGTGACATCGCACGGGCATTGATTCACACGCCAAAGATTTTATTTCTGGACGAGCCGACCACGGGATTGGACCCGCAGACCCGCAAAAGCGTCTGGGAAACGGTCTCGAAGATTCAAAAAGAGAGCGGCATGACCGTGTTTATGACCACGCACTATATGGAGGAAGCCGCCGCTGCCGACTATGTGATTATCATTGACAACGGCGAAATCTCGGCAAAAGGTACGCCCGCGGAATTGAAAGAAAAACATTCAAAAGACCGGTTGATTCTGACCTGTAAGGATACGCAAGCGGTTGCCGAAAAACTCAAGGAGATGGGGATCGCCTATAAAATGATCGCAGACACCATTCAAACCGAGTTATCGGCGACGATGGACGCGCTGTCAATTTTAGAGGTCTGCCGAACTATGATCTCGGGATTTGAGGTTTTAAAGGGTACAATGGACGACGCGTTTATCGCTGTCACGGGAAAGGAGATCAGGGAATGAGCGGATTTGCAATCAGAAACCTGAAGGTGTTTTTTAAAGACAAGGCCTCGGTCTTCTTCTCGCTGTTGGCGGTGTTTATCATCATCGGAATGTATGCGCTGTTTTTGGGTGATGTTTGGGTGAACAGTTTGGGTGACTTGCCCGGGACGCGATACTTGATGAATGCCTGGATCATGGCCGGCCTGCTCGCAGTCACCTCGGTGACGACGACGATGGGTGCGTTCGGCACGATGGTCGATGACAAGTCAAAAAAGATTATTAAAGATTTCACCGTTTCGCCGATTCAAAACAGCAAGATCATGGGCGGGTACATTTCAAGTTCCATTGTGATCGGAATCATCATGAGTTTAGTCACGGTGGTGCTTGCCGAGTTTTATATCATCATGAGCGGCGGCGAATTCATGGGGTTTGCGGCATTGCTGAAGGTGCTCGGGCTGGTCGTGCTTTCTACGACGACAAACGCGTCGATGGTGTTGCTGTTGGTTTCGTTTTTTAAAAGCACCAATGCATTTGCCACCGCAAGCACCATCCTCGGTACCCTGATCGGCTTTTTAACCGGCATCTATCTGCCGATCGGACAATTGCCCGAGGGGGTTCAATGGGTGGTCAAGTGCTTCCCGCCCTCACATGCGGCGGTGTTATTTCGGCAGGTGATGATGGAGGCGCCGCTGGCGGCCACTTTTAACGGCGCGCCCGCAGAGACGGTTGAAGGATTTAAACAAACCATGGGGATGGTATTCAAATTCGGCGATACCACGGTCTCGGTGACGACCAGCATTTTGATTTTGGTCGGAAGCGCTGTGTTGTTTTACGGGTTGGCGCTTTGGAGCATTTCGAGGAAGAAAAGGTAAGCGAAGATATAAAAAGAAGGGAACGGTCTTTGACCGTTCCTCTTTTTTTAGATTGATATGATTCACTATAAACATCTATTTAAAGAACAGTCAAGACCGTTCCCTATACGGTTAATTCCTTTAAAATGCGTTTTGACGCTTCGACTTCGAGGGAATCGTCGTAGGGCGGGAGCGGTTCGCCTGCGATCAATATCAGCAGTTCGCGAAGTAGTTCGGGGTTGCGCACCAGCACCGGGCCGAGCAGTTCGGTTGCAAAAAAGTTCATTTTACGTGCACCGTCGGTGGTCTTGTCGTAAGTTTGTTTTCCGCTGCCGGTGATGCGTAAAAATGGGGTTTCATATTCGCCCTCACGGGTATCGGTGCTGTTTAAAAACCCTGTGATTTGAAGTCCGCTTTCAGTGACGCCGACGAGATCGCGGATGGTGATCTTTTTGCCGAAGTTATGCTTGACCGGGAACAGGCCGCAGCCCTTGACTTTTTCACTGTCATCCAGCATGAATTCTTCGCCAAACAGCGCCGGGGCATTGCCGGTCAACAAAAACACCACGCCTTTTTCGATGGCTTCAAACAGGTTTTCGCCTCGCGGCACCAGATCGGCGGCGGCGACGGCGAGATTTTTAGGCAGGCCGGGGGAGATATAGACAAAATCCCAGCGGGTCAAATCAAAGGATTCGCCGACCGTACGGCACTCCGTTGTCAATTCATAACCGGCGGTTTCAAGACGGTTTTTGATGACGGTGAAATTACCGCTGTCGCCGTAGAGGTCGAGCAGGTCGTCGTAAAGCCGAAGCAATTTGATTACTGACATTTTCCCGTCGCCTCCATAATGGTTTTTGCGTCGTACAATTCGGTCAGAATACAGAGTGTCCCTTTGGTCTTGGCTACCGCTGCTTTGATGCCGGAATTGTCCGGTTCGATCAGCACCGTGCTCATATCGAAACCCGCGTATTTCAACCGAATCGCTAGGTCATACGCTCTCGGAC
>CAZTDA010000069.1:0-8264 GCA_964612155.1 uncultured Eubacteriales bacterium
GTTTCGCTGACCCACAATGCCGATAATCCCTTATGCGGCGGCATCCGGGGAGACGGGCGCGGGCTTTCGGCGCTCGGAAAAGAAGTGATTCGTGCGTTAGACCAAAACGATATTACGCTCGACTGCTCGCACTGTTCCGACAAGGCGTTTTGGGAGATTTGCGAAGCGACCGACAAGCCGTTTATTGCGACGCATTCCAACGCCAGAAGTGTCTGCGGCAATCTCCGCAATCTGACTGACGAACAGGCAAAGGAGATTTTTCGGCGCGGGGGGATTGTCGGGTTGAATTTTTATAAAGTGTTTTTGGGCGACAGGAAACCGGTGGAGGCGATGATTGCGCACATCGAGCGATTTTTTGCGCTCGGCGGTGAAAACGGCGTTGCCATCGGCAGCGATTACGACGGCGCGGAGATTGATAAGGAGTTGTTTGATTTAAAAAAGGTAGAAAAGCGGATTGCGAAAGCGTTCGGGCAAAAAGCGGCGGACGGGATTTTTTATGAGAATGCGGCGGGGTTTTTCGGATACAAATAAATAATCATCCCCGGTACACAATAGTCCGGGGGTGGTTTTTTGAAGAAGCTTTTAACCTGGGCGTCGGGTGCGGTGGCCGGGTTGGTCGCAGGTCTGTTCGGGGCCGGCGGCGGAATTTTTGCGGTGCCGATGTTGGAGCAGTCCGGGTTTGACCAAAAACACGCGCATGCAAACACCGTGGCGCTGGTGCTGGCGGTCTCGATTCCCGGTGCGCTTTTGGCCTGTGTCCGCGAACCGCACATTTTGCAATTATCCCTGCGGTATGTCGGCGGAACCGTGGCAGGCGGGGTCGCCGCTGCGATTTTATTGGCAAAACTGCCTCCGAAGCTGATCCGCGTCTCGTTCGGGATTTTATTGCTGCTTTCCGCGATCCGACTGGCGGTGAAATCTTGAGCTGGTTTTGGGATACATTGGCGGCACTCGTCGCCGGGTGGTTTGCCGGGCTCGGTTTCGGGGGCGGCTGGATTTTATATGCCTATGTGATCGGGTTCGGGCTTGCAAGCGGCAGTGAAGCGCGGGGGTTGGTACTGCTTCTTTTTATCCCGAGTGCCGTGATTTCCCTGATCGGGCACACCAAAAACGGACTGGTCGACTGGAAACAGATTTGGCCGGGAATTCCGCTGGGCATCGCAACCCTCTATTTGGGGTTTTGGCTGTATACGATGGCAAAAGAGGATGTCTTACGGATTGTTTTGATCGTGCTGCTATCGGTGGTGGGGCTGGCGGAGACGGTGGGAGGGCTGCGCATGAAAAGCAACAAATGAATTGTTGCTTAAAGTAAGAAGTAATAGTGAAGAGTGAAGAGGTGCGGTACCGCGCGGCGGGAGATTTTAATTAAGTTAAAAAAGAAAAGCGAAGAGAGAAAAGTGAAAAGATTCGGTGTTTTCCTGTGCAAAACGGGATTTTATGAAAGGAGAGCGGCTCGTTTGAAAATAAACGAGCCGCTCTTCTTCAATCTTCGTCTCTGACTTTAAAAGTGTCGCAGGAGGTCTGGTCATAGCGTGTAGCACCGCCGGGCGGTCCGACCTTGATGGTTTTGGCATTACACACGGTCTTGCCGCTGTGATAAATGCAGTTGTGAACGCCGCACTCAATTTTATCGGTGCCGGGGGTCGTGGGCTTTTTCGTGTTCTCCATAATTTAGACCTTCCTTTCGCTGTTGTTCCGGCCTGCGGAACTTTTCACGGTTATTGTGCCATTTGACGGGTCGGTTTATGTGTGCTAAAATGGGGATATTCCTTCTTTTTCGGGGGTTTCATGAGCGTTTTCGCAATTGCCGATCTGCATCTTTCGTTTTCGGTGGACAAGCCGATGAATATTTTCGGTGGCTGGCACGATTACACCGTCCGGCTTGAGACCGCTTGGCGCAAACTGGTCAAGGACGGCGATTTTGTCGTACTGCCGGGCGACATCAGCTGGGCGATGGATTTGGCGCAGGCGAAAGCCGATTTTGCGTTTCTCCATGCGCTGCCGGGCACCAAGTATATTATGAAGGGCAATCATGACTACTGGTGGAACACCGTGAAAAAGATGAATGATTTTTTAGCCGAGAACAGCTTTAATTCGGTCAAATTCATCCACAACAACGCCGAGATCGCCGACAACATTGCCGTTTGCGGAACACGCGGCTGGTTTTATGATCTGACCGACAGCGCCGACAAAAAAGTGCTGAACCGCGAAGTCGGGCGGCTGCGGATGTCGATTGAGGCGGCAAAGAAAACGGGACTTGAACCCGTGGTGTTTTTGCATTATCCCCCGCTCTACGGCGAATACCGCTGTGACGAGATTATGGATTTGCTGATCGAGTGCGGCATCAAGCGGTGTTATTACGGCCATCTGCATGCCCAAAGCCACAAAAAGGCCGTGATGGGCTTGCAGGAGGGCATCGAGTTTAAAATGATTTCGGCGGATTATTTGAAGTTTGTGCCGGAGCTGGTACGTTGATACGGGCTTTGGTTCGGGTTAAAATGTTATAGAAAAATGTTTAAGAAACGAGGTAATAAAGGTGAAGATATGTGAGCACCTTGAATCCATCTTAAATTATGAGTTGAAGAACGGGAATTCAATTCGAGAAACAAATAGTGACACGTGGACTAATGCTGAGTTAGTGATAAATCTGAATAATCCAATTAATAAAGTTTATGCAAGTATTGAAATACAAAAAAGTAAAAACATTCAATACTTTCATATTACAGATACACATTATGAGCTGCAAGAAGGGTATTTCTGTCGAATATGTAAACATTCAATCGCAGGGCCAAAACAAAACCAACCTTAATTGCTTATAAGAAGGCAATGAAAAATTCGTTACTGGCGAAAGCAATTTTAATCTGAAAGGAAGCTTTTTTATGTATCCGGAAATCAATTTGTGGGGACTTCACATTCAGACCTATGGCGTGATGGTGCTGATCGGGTTTTTCGTCGCCTATTTTGTCGTGAAGATGCGCGCAAAAAGCGTCGGCATCAAAACCGATATCTTTTATTTATCGGTGTGGGCGCTGGTGGGCGGATTTCTCGTGGCAAAAGTGCTTTATTGGATCACGGTTGCGGGGCGCATGGCTTCGGCGATCGGCCATATCGGCAGCACCGTTACGGTCGGTGAATTTTTTAAAGATTATATTTTGTCCGGATTTGTGTTTTACGGCGGGTTGATCGGCGGTGCGGCGGCGGTGATTTGGTATCTGCACGACGAGCGGCAAAAGGTCTCCGATTTTATCAATATTGTGATGCCCGCAATCCCGCTGGCACAGGCCTTTGGGCGTATCGGCTGCTTTTTTGCGGGGTGCTGCTACGGCGACGTCTGCATCACAGCTGACACGATTTTGCCGGTGCAATTGGTGGAATCGGCCTGCAATTTCGCCATTTTCGGCATCATGCTGCTGTTGCTCAATAAAAAGCAAAAACGGCCGATGGGGCTTGCGCTGTATCTGATGATGTATTCGGTGGTTCGGTTTATCCTTGAATTTTTCCGCGAAGACACGATTCGAGGTAATGTCGGGGTGCTCTCGACCTCACAGTTTATCGGCATTTTCCTGTTCGTGTTAGGCGTTTTACTGCTCGTGTTCGAAAAGCCGATTTATGCGTTCGCCGACAAAATGGTGATGCTGCCGACCAAGAAGATGAAAAAGGAAGCGGCAACGGCGACAGCAGAAACAAACGCTGACAGCGAAGCGGAAAAAGAGGAAAAGACGGAATCCGAGACCGAGGATACAACCGGCGAGGATAAGCCGAACGAAAAATAGGAAAAATCGTGCATAAAACGACCCCCGCCGCCCTTTCGGACGGCGGGGGTTTTGTTTAAAGGGGGTAGTGGTAGGGGCGGCCATTGGCCGTCCGAAACCAAAGGATTGCTCAAAACCTACGGACGCGCAATGTCCCCGCCGCGTGGATTTGCGCCCTTACGGATTATAAATTCGGAATATCCCAAATGGTATACATGATCTCGGGGACGGTGGCGGCGTCGCGCTTTTGGTAATAGAGCGTGAAAATGCTGCCGTCTTTGAGTTCGACCGAGGCCGGATAGCCGAGGTCATAACTTGGGGAGTCATCGCGCAGAATCAATTCTTCGCCCCAGGTTTTGCCGTTGTCAATCGAAATTCTGGCGCGTTCACCGAACGGTTCGCGGCGGTAGCCGTAAGTTAAAATCAAATTGCCCGAGGAATGTACCAGCACATGGGGCGGAGAGCCGAACTCGACGGTTTTGTGCGGGGTTGTCCACGTTTTGCCGCCGTCTGTCGATTCGGTCTGATAGACGCAGAAAACGCGTTCGTTGTGGTTGGTGCCCTGTACGCGGATGGTGCCGAGCAGCGTGCCGTCGGGCAGTGCCGCGACATGGGGTTCGCAAAAGTATAAACTCTCCTGCGGGTTTTCGATCACGGCGTATTTTTCCCAGGTCTCGGCATCGGGGCTGAACCAGACCTCAAGCGTGTTTTTATCCGAATCGAGTTGTTTTCTCTCGTCATAGACCTTGGGGTTGCCCATATAGAGCAGCCCGCCGTTTTTGAGCGCGCAGGGGCCGTGCGGTGTGGTGACAGGCGCGTGTTTCACTTCGCTCCAGGTGATGCCGTTGTCCTTGCTGATCACATAAGTCGAGCCGTAAAACTTTTTTTCCATTTCATCGGTGATGCGGTTTTCGGAAAAATAGGCGGTTTTCATGGTCTCCGCATACGCCGTATCGCAGGGAAAGCCCTTTTGAACGTTGACATAATGGTTAAACGAGGTGACGATGAGTTGATCGCCGTTAAATACGGTGATGCCGGCATCGCGGTCGTCGAGCGGCGTGTCGATGATGATCTGCGGGCGCGTCCAGGTTTTCCCCTCGTCCTCACTGCGGCACAAAATCACCTTGCCGAACGGGCAGACATGCGCAAGCCGAAGGCCTGAGCAGACGGCGATCAGATCGCCTTTCGGTCCTCGGCAGACACTCGGCCAGCCGTGGTAAGAAAAGACGGTGTCGCGTATCGGCATGACAAACCCGTTTTCGGTTTTCAGTTTCAAAAAATCAAATCCTTTCATGATTGCATTAAATATTTCAAATTCCGTAAATTGCTATGTAATGCGAATCCATTGCGGAAGCAAAGTCGGATTTGCTCGAATTGTTCGACGGCATCCATTATAACAATTTGATTTGCCCATGTAAAGTTTTAACACAAATATTTTGGCGTAAACGACAAAAAATAGTCGGGACGCGAACCCTCGTGTCAATCGATCGAAAGAAAAGGAACAGGGAAAACAAACTATGAAAAAACTTCTCTATATTGCGGTTGTCGCGGCGATATGTGCGGCAGTATCGGCCTGCGCGAATAATACGAGCTCCGCTTCGAGCCGGGTATCGTCCCGTCCGAGTTCCGTCATCAGCAGCAAAGTGACAAGTCCGATGACGAGTCCGGCGACGAGCCCCATGAGCAGTTCGGGGACGCTAAGTTCCATGGTAAGCTCCATGATAAGCTCCGTGACCTCAAAATAATACCTGCTGTAATTCCAATGTTTTGGTGTTTTGGGTATTGATTTCGGGACCCATAGAAAATCGACCGCCTCCCCGCTTACTTTAAAAAGCGTGCGGGAAGGCGGGATTTTTATTGCGATTTTTTAATGAAATCTCCATAAGCCCTCATATTTGATAGAAAAAGCGCTTGGTTATAAGCCATTCTTTGATTACGCAAATGAGTTTAAAGGTTTCCTTAAAGCACTTTGAGTAAAACGCCTGTGATTGCCGCACCGAGCGCCGTGAAACCCGCCATTTTACAGATGGCGGGAAACACTGGCTTTTTGGGCGGAGGAAGCCCCTCTTCTTTTTTGGAAAAAATACGCGCCGCCTCGTCATAAATGCGGGTCTGGTCGGCGATATTTTTGGGATTGACAATCAAAATTGCCCGCTCAAAATAGCGGCTTCCGGTGTCCACAACCTCGATGACCTGCTTGTTAATGCCCTTTACCATATCCGTTTTCTCCCCATTGCAAAAAAGATAAATTTTCTAATTTGCTTCCCTATTTTTACCGGACAAAGGCGCGATATTCGAAGCAGATAAAATGTTTTAATTTATATCTGTTGAATCATGCAAAAAGGCGCGCAAAAGACGAAAAAGCGAGCGCGTTTTTGATTTCTAAAGGGTGACTCCTTAAAAGCGATATGCTTTTTTTGCAAGCCGTCTTCAGATTTGCGGGGAAAAAAGCCGACATTATTTTTCGCGCGGTTTCGAAATTACCGCCGCTAAAAAGGCAAAGACGATGACGGCGGCGATGCCCGCAGAGGTTGCCGTGAGTCCGCCCGATAAAATCCCGAGCGCACCGTGTTCGGCAATACCTTGTTTGACGCCGTCCGCAAGTGAGATTCCGAATCCGATGAGCGGTGTCTTGATGCCCGCGCCCACCGCGTCGATCACGGCATCCGACACATTGAAGGCCGAGAGCAACACGCCGACGCCCACCAAGGATACCAACACGCGCGCCGGGGTCATTTTGGTCTTATCAATAAAGATTTGGCAGATCAGGCAGATCGCTCCGCCGACCGCAAAGACGATGAGATATTTGACGAGCATAGGGTGCCCCTTTCAAATTTTTCGAGAGAGCTGCACGGCATGCGCAACCGCCGGGATGACCTCGCCCTGAAACACACTGACCGGGCTCATCAGTGCGCCGGTACCGACAAACAAGACGTTTTTGAGCGCGCCCTCGCTTAGTTTTGCATAGATCAGCGAATTGAGCACCGAGGCCGAACAGCCGCATCCGGAACCGCCGCAGCCGTATTTTTTATCGGTGTTGTCAAAGATCATACAGCCGCAGTCCTTGATTTTGTCGCCGGTGGGCAGGCCTTGATCGGTCAGCAGACGGCGAACCATTTTTAATCCCAATTCGCCGAGGTCGCCGGTGAGAATGATGTCAAAATCGTCGGGGGTCTGTTGGGTATCGGTCAAAAAGCCGGAGATGGCTTCGGCTGCGGCGGGCGCCATCGCCGCGCCCATATTGGAAATGTCTTTGATTCCGAGTTCGGTGATGATGCCGAAACGCACCGCTTTTAACACGGGGGCGCTCCGGTTTTGGCACAACTCGTCCGATGAGACGACCGCTGCGCCCGATCCCGTGACCGTCCACTGAGAGGTCGGAGGGCGCTGTCCGCCGTATTCGAGCGGATAGCGAAACTGCCGTTCGGCGGTGCAAAAATGCGACGAGGTCACAGCCCCCGCCCTGCCCGCCGTGCCGCTTTCGACAAATACCCCCGCCAAGGCCAGCGACTGCGCCATGGTCGAACACGCGCCGAACAGCCCCACAAACGGAACCGAGAGCGCTTTTACCCCAAAGCTGGAGGCGATGCACTGGTTTTCGAGGTCGCCGCTGAAAACCATGTCGAGCATTGAAGCGTCGAGACCGCCTTTTTCAAGGGCTTTTTGCATTGCGGTCTGCTGCATGGTCGCCTCGGCCTGTTCCCAGGTTTTTTGCATAAAATACGAATCGTCGCTCTTGATATCAAACCACTGTCCGAGCGGTCCGTCGGCCTCTTCTTTTCCCACGATCGTACCGGTGGATTCGACGCGTGGAGAGTGGTCAAAAACTAAGGAAAATCTGCCGGTTCTGCGCAAAAAAACACCTCTTTCCATCGAGATACAGCCGAAAAGTCGGCATAAAATCTACGGATAGTATTTACATCGTAAGACAAAATATTGTATAATATTTAAATAGCGATTGCGAATTGGAGGCATTTATGAGCAAAACGTATGACATCGCGATTATCGGCGCAGGTGTCTGCGGATGTGCCGCGGCCTTTGAATTGTCGAAATATGATGTTTCTTGTGTTTTAATTGAAAAAGAACCCGATGTTTCAATGGGAACTACTAAAGCCAACAGCGGCATTATCCACGCGGGATTTGATGCGGAGCCGGGCACGCTGATGGCGAAATATAACGTCAAGGGTGCACAGATCATGCCCAAACTCGCCAAAGACCTGTCGGTGGAATATGATCAGGTCGGGTCGTTGGTCGTCGCTTATGACGAAGCGGATTTAAAGACATTAAAAGAGATTTATGAACGCGGTGTTCAAAACGGTGTAAAAGTCGAATTGATTCAAAAAGAACAGCTGCACGAGATGGAGCCGAATTTGTCGGACAGCGCTTTTGAGGCACTTTGGGCGCCCGAGGCCGGGATCATCTCACCGTGGGATTTGTGCCTTGCGTTCGCCGAGCCCGCCGTGAAACACGGCTGCGATTTGATGTTAAACAGCCCCGTCAGCAAGATGAAAC
>CAZTDA010000070.1:0-8259 GCA_964612155.1 uncultured Eubacteriales bacterium
TTTTGAGCGGCGTCGAGGATATCGACAACACCACGCTCACGGAACGCCCGAAGATGTTTGATTCTGTGGCAAGACCCTATGTTCTGGCGTTTGGCGATACATTCAACACACTTGCCTCCTGCGGCGTGGGCGGTCCGAACGCGCAGACCGCCGAGGCCGAAAAGATCCTTTCATGCAATCCGGATATCGTCATCTCGGAATATGAAGATGCAGATAAAGCAAACGCGCTGCAGCAACAGCTCGGAGTGCCGGTTATTACATTAAAGACAGGCGCAAAAGGGGTGTTTGACGATGCTTTTAAGCAGTCCGTCATCATGCTCGGTCAAATATTCGGTGCCGAAGAAAAAGCTGCCGATCTGATTTCATTTGTTGAAACTGAGACAGCGGAAATCATGAACAGAACCGCCGCTGCAAAAGAAGAAAACAAACCCGGCGTTTATATTTGCGGTCTCGGCAACTGGGGAACAACCAATCATCTGATGACGGCGCAAAATTATATTTCCTTTGAGATTGCAAACGTACGCAACGTGATTACAGGTCTTGAAAACAACGGCATACAGCCCATTGAAAAAGAAAAATTCGTTGCAATCGGAAAAGATATTGATATTATCATCATGGACGCAGCAGCCGTTAAGAACATTAAACCGCTTTATCAGGAAGACAATACGTTGTTCGATTCATGCAAAGCATGGGAAAACGGCGAAGTGTATCTGCAGATGGCATACAATGCATACTACACCAATTATGAAACCGCGCTGATCAATACATGGTATATTGCCAAAGTCGTCTATCCGGATTTGTTTGCGGACATTGATATGACGCAAAAGACCAATGAGATTACACAAGCTTTTCTTGGGAAGCAACTGGCAGAGCAGATCTTTGCCAGCCCTTCAAGCTTCGGCGGATATCAAAAAATCGATACAACCGCTTTTTTCAAATAATCTTAACGAAATGAGGGAAACCGACGTGTTTGGTAAATCTGATATCAGAGATTTTTTTGACGCATACGCTTCAACCTGGGATCAAAATATGATACGCGACGACAACATTATTAAAACCATTCTCGATAACGCCCATGTGCAGCAAGGGTTTAAAATTTTGGATGTGGCTTGCGGGACAGGGGTCTTGATCCCGGATTATCTGAGCAGAGGTGTTGCCGGTGTTACCGCTGTCGATATTTCACCCGAAATGATCGCGCATGCGCAAAAAAAGTTTCCGCAAGAGTGTATACAATTCATTTGCGGGGACGCGGAAGAGGATGATGTGGGAAGCAACTTTGATTGTGTTATCATCTATAATGCGTTACCGCATTTTCCTGATCCGGAAAAACTAATTCAACGGTTGTCGTCTCTGCTCAAGCCAAACGGAACGCTAACGGTCGCGCATGGAATGAGCCGTGAAAAAATCAACGCGCACCACAGCGGATCCGCCCGAAAGATTTCGCTCGGACTGATGCCCGCAGAGCAATTAGTCGATATTTTCAACAGATACTTGCAGGTAACGATTGTTATTTCCGATGACAAGATGTATCAGGTAGTCGGCAAACGTGTTTGAGTTTTCATCCATTAAAAAGACCGCATCAAAGGGCTTATCCTTCGGTGCGGTCTTTTACTTATATCAGCGTAAAGAATTGCAGGTCACAAAATCTCTTGGTTATAAGTGGTTTTACCGAATGTGAAACTGCTCACTAAAGTTGATTTTCAAGGAGCTTCCTGATAAAATTCCAAATCGGCACCCCGTTTACGGTGTTTTACTTATTTCTATGGTTTTCTTTCCGGATGATTTGTGTTATGATATCAATGTGAAGTCATATAACGCTCTTATGTTGATTTTCAAATGGCTTCACGATATAACCTGTTAGAGGGGAACATTAGACTTATGAAGGCAATTATCTTTACATCTAATACAGGATACACAAAAAAATATGCCCAGATGCTGTCGCAAAAAATCGGATTTCCGGCTTATGAATTGTCCCAGTCAAAAGCGCTGTTGTCCGAACTGGACGAGGTCATTTTTATGGGTTGGATGATGGCGGGTTCGGTACAGGGCTATCAAGCTGCCGCAAAACATTATAAAATTATTGCCGTCTGCCCCGTCGGAATGGCTCCGAATGCCGACGGTGTCGGAAAAAAGGCGCTTGAGACCTTCGAGCAGCGCAAAACGCCCGTTTTTTATCTTCAGGGCGGTTTCGATATGAAAAAGCTGCACGGCATCTATAAGATGATGATGCAAGTCATGATCAGCATTGTCGGCAAAAAGATAGCCAAAAAAGCGGACAAAACCCCCGAAGAACTCGGAATGCTGGATGCGCTCGAAAACGGATTTGACGGTGTAAAGGAAGAAAACCTTGCGCCTCTGATTGAGTTTATTTCTAAAAAGTAGTACATACCCACAGCAAAGTAAAAAGGAGAAACCGGAATGAAACCCGTATTGCATCAGACCGATTTGTTCCATTACCACCAAGACCCCGACGACCATTGGGACTTGGCCTGCCAATTTGCGTTATATCACCTCGGCGAGACCGATTTAAAAGGCATTATCATCGATTATCCCGAAAATAACCCGTTCGGCGATCCTGCGCTGTTGTCGGTCGGGCAACTCAACCGCATCACCGGAAGCTATGTTCCGGTCGGCACAGGTCTTTCGGCAAGTCAAACCAAAGACCCCGAACAAATCAAAAATAACGGTGCAGTCCGGCTGATGATTGATACTCTTAAAAATTCCCCGGAACCGGTATCCATCCAAATCGTCGGTTCCTGTCGGGATGTCGCCGCAGCCGCGCAGCAAGCCCCGGAATTGTTTCGGGATAAATGCAGCGGGGTTTATCTGAACGCTGGCAGCGCCATTGAATCCGAACACCTTGAATTCAACGTCGACCTCGACCCGGCCTCCTACGCGGCAATGTTTCAGTTGCCTTGCCCGGTCTATTGGTCGCCCTGCTTTGAAAAGCTCGGTGCCAACAAAGGCGAGGGGATCTTCGGTACGGTTTATCGGTTCCGACAAGAGGTGATTTATAACGATTTATCGCCGTCCATGCAGCGCTATTTCGATTACGCCATCGGACGGGAAGACAGCCGAAAATGGCTGCGTTATCTCGAGCGCCCGGCAGATGAAAAGGTCACCACTTATGTGCAAAACGAAGTTCGGCATATGTGGTGCACCGGTCCGATTTTTCACGCCGCCGGCAAAACCGTTACGACAGAGGGTGAAATCACCGATCTCTCAAATCAATCCGCGCCGATTTTTGAATATGTCCCCATCGAAATCGCCTGCAGCGCAACGGGAAAAACTTACTGGAAAGAAACTGCCGAACAGACCGATCGATATATTTTCAAAATCACCGACAGAAGCAAATATCAAGACGCCATGATCAAAGCGATGAAAACCCTTCTATGCAAATTGCCTTGAGAAAGAAAGCGTAAAAATGACCGATATTATAAAAGAGGAAATCTTGAATCAATACGAGACCGTATTGAACCGTATTCAAAACGTCCATATCAAATGTTTTCCCGGGCATCCTGAGCCGCTGTTTTTAATCTCGAACGCTTATCCCGGCGTTTGGTTGGAACACGCTTACGACGCAATCGCCTGGGCTGATTTTTGTCCCGAAATGGCCTATGTCGCCCGTGCGCAGGTCAATCTTTTCCTCAATAATCAAAAAGAGGACGGGCAGTTCCCGTGTTTTGTGCTGGACGAATCCAACCCCAACACCAAAAATTACGGGCGACTGATCGGTTTCGGCCAGCTTCAGGAATGCGTCTCGTTCACCCATCTGTGTTATGAGGCGGCGCTGCTCAACCATGACGACAAATTGATGGAGCGCGCTTATCAAAAATGCGCCGCCTGGGACGCATGGATGTGCCGCAACCGCATGACCACACAAAACCGTCTGGTCGAGTTGTTTTGCCTGTTCGACACAGGGCACGATCATACAGACCGTCTTGCGGGTATTCCCGGCGGCTGTCCGGATCACGACGCTAAAAACTGCAACGAAGGCGATTTTATGCCCTTGATTGCACCGGATATTAACGCGGTCTTTTACGGTTCCCGCATGGCGTTGGCGGATATGGCCGCGCACCTCGGAAAAGCCGATGAAAGCGCCGCATGGCGAGAAAAAGCCGACAGTGTCAAGCAGGCACTGATCGAGACCTGTTATGACCCCAAGGATGAATTTTTTTACGATATCGACCGATACGGCAATAAGCGTAAATATAAAACCATTCACATCTCCAATCTGTTTTGCGAGCATTTGCTGGATCAAGAAATGGCAGACCGGATTTATCACCGTTATCTGCATAACGAAAAAGAGTTCTGGACACCGTATCCGTTTTCTTCGATGTCACCGTCCGATCCCTGTTTTAAAAAAGAGCGTGAGGGCAACGACTGGAGTTATTTTTCACAGGGTTTGACCGCTTTGCGCGCTCTGCGTTGGATGGATTTTTACGGTTACGGCAGCGACCTCGAGCAATTGATGCGCATCTGGATAAATGCGCTTGTCCGCTCCGAGACCATCAAGTTTTCACAAGAACTCGATCCGTTCACCGGAGAAATGTCCAAGGGCTGTGAATGGTATTCGGCGACCATGCTGTTTTTTATTCACAGCATTAAGCGGCTATTTGGGAAATAAAACGGGAAACATTGACAATTAAATAAATATTCTATATAATGTTCTCACAAGTAAAAATTGGAGGGAACGAGATGTATTGTCCGAAATGCGGTACCGAGTTGCCCGAAAGCGCAAAGTTTTGCCATAAATGCGGAGAGTCCATTCAATCCGCGCAAACCGTAAATCCCGTTAAACCGGTTGCCCCACAAGCTGCTCAACCCGTTTCACCGCCCATTCAGACATCGTCTTATGCGGATAGTCAAACGGTGTTAATGTCTTCTGCCCCAAAAAAGAAGTCAAAACCGACCGGAATCATCATCGCGGTTGCGGCGGTGGTTGTGGTCGCCGCAGGGGTTTTAATTTTTGTGCTGACAAACGGTTCTCCCGAATATAAGGAAGCGGTCGCACTGATGAAAGCGGGGCAATATGATCAGGCCATTACGGCATTTTCGGCGCTCGACCCCGAATATAAAGATGTTGTAAAAAAGATCGATGAGTGTAATGAGATTCTCGATTATCAAACTGCCGCAGACCTGATGAACTCCGAGCAATACGATGCCGCCGCTGCGGCTTTCCTCGCCCTCGGCGAATATAAAGACAGCGCTGAACTCGCCAAAACTTGTTCCGACAATGCCGCTTATGAAAGCGCGCTCGCGGCGATGGATTTAGGAGATTACGAGACCGCTCAACCGCTGCTCCAAGGTCTCGGCGATTTCAAAGACAGCGCCACCTTACTCACGGAATGCGAAAAAGGCGTCAAATATAATCAGGCCATCGCTATGATGCAAACCGGCGATTATGACGGTGCAAAAACCATTTTACAAACCCTCGGGGATTTCAAAGATGCAAAAGAATTGATCGAGCAGGGCAATCCCGAACAGCGATATGCGCAGGCAACGCAATTGATGGAGAGCGGCGACTACGATAAAGCGCTGACCATTTTCTTCTCGCTCGGCAATTATGAGGACAGCGCATCAAAAGCCCAAAAATGCAAAAATATCATCGATTATAATGCAGCGACAGCATTATTTCAATCGGGCAATTATGAGGCCGCCAAATCCGCTTATGCCGCGCTCGGCAGTTATTCCGACGCAAAAACCATGGCAACCAAATGCCAAAACAGCATCGATTATAATAAAGCAGTCGCTTTGAAGAAATCAGGAGATCTTGCCGGTGCAGCTAAAATTTTTACCGCCCTAGGCAGTTTCAAGGACTCAGCGGATTTAGCCAAAGAGTGCAAGTGTTCCGGTGATTACGATCAGGCGGTGCAGCTGATGGCGCAGGGGGATTATCAGGCCGCTGCAAAACTGCTCGAATATGCGTCTTCGGTTAATTATAAAGATGCCAAGAAACTGCTGCTTGAATGCACCAGCAGCGATACCTATGACGAAGCGGTTGTTGCATTTAATGCGGGAAAATTCTATACAGCATACGAGTTGTTCAACTCCATCGTCGGCTATAAAGACGCCGAGGATTATGCCGATTCGTGCGTTCAATCCAAACCGTCAAGCACGGAGCTTTATCACAATAGCTCCTATTCCGGAACGCAGAACACCTTGAGCATCAAATCAAGTTACAGTGGTAGCACCTACCTCAAGCTCTATTCCGGTTCTGCTTTGGTCTCAACAATCTTTTTCAACGGTAAGACGACGGTGACAATTAATATACCAAACGGAACCTATAAAATCAAAGCTGCATTCGGAGATACTTGGTTCGGCGCGGAAGAGATGTTCGGCGATGAAGGAACCTATTCGGTGCTCACTTTTAACGGAGGAGCGGATACCGTGGCGCTTTCCGACGGTGAATATGAGTTGACCCTCGGCGGCGTTTCGGGCGGCAATGTCGGCAACAAGAGCCAAAGCCGAGAAGGGTTTTAAACTCATGAATAGTTATATAATGCATCGACATGATGATGAGTAATTTTTTAATGATTTTAACAGGGAGGAAAAAATGTATTGTCCGAATTGCGGTAATAAAGCGCGAGAGAACGCAAAGTTTTGTCCGAAATGCGGCGCGGAAATCCCAAAACTGAAAGATCATGAGATTATTGAAAAACCATCTCAGAAAGTTGTGTCAGCGGAACCGGTGAAAGCACAGGTGATTGAGACGGCGATTCAAACAAAACCGAAAGCTTCAAAAACGGTTGTATTTATGATCATTGGGGTTATTGTTGCGTTTGTTGTTACAGTCGGCAGTTTATCTTATGTGTTGTTTGCAACCTCACCCGAATATAAAGAAGCAGATTCACTGATGAAGGCAGGGCTCTATTCCGAAGCCGCCGCCGCTTTTACAACACTTGATTCCGAATACAAAGATGTAGAAGAAAAACTCGCCGAGTGTAACGCAATGATCTCTTATCAACAAGCAACTGATCTGATGAATTCGGGTTCATATAGCGAAGCGGCAAGTATATTTATCGCCTTAGGAGATTTCAAGGATAGCACACAGCTTCTCCAAACTTGTTCAAATAAAAAAACATATCAAGATGCGCTGGTCTATATGGACTCGGGAGATTATGAGACCGCTAAAATCAAATTAACCGCACTCGGCGATTTCGAGGACAGCAATACACTGCTTCAAGAATGCGAAAAAGGAATTCAATATAATCAAGCAGCCGCCTTGTTGCAAAAAGGTGAATGCGAACAGGCGAAAGCTGTTTTTTTATCTCTCGGTAATTTTAAGGACAGCGCCCAAATGGCTGATAATTGCAATCAATCCGCTGCTTATGAACGCGCGAAAGCGTTATATGACAAAGGTGAATACGAAAGTGCAAAAACAGCTTTTACCATACTGGGAGATTACGCTGACTCTAAATCTATGTCGATTAAGTGCCAAAACTATATCGATTATAACAAAGCGATCGGTCTGATGAAGTCCGGTGATAAAGCAAGTGCGGAGAAGATATTCACCTCACTGGAAAGTTTCAAGGATTCCAAAGAACTCGCCCTTGATTGTAAGTATTCCGGAGATTACGAAAATGCGAAAATACTCATGGGGCAGGGTAATTACCCCGAAGCCGCCAAACTGCTTGAAACACCGGCCTCATTCAATTATAAGGACTCCAAAGCATTGCTCTCCGACTGCAAAAAAGGTCCGGCGCCAAGCAGTCAAAATAACGAAGCAAATGACTCAGCGGATAAAAGCACTTACGATCAAGCGGTTGCAGCATATAATGCGGGAAATTTTTATACAGCTTATAAATTATTCGGCACGATAACAAAATATAGGGATTCAATCAACTATTTAAATTCTTGCATCCAAACAGCACCGAGCAGCGGAGTAATGTATCATAATAACAGTTACACCCAAAATGAGTGTCTGTTGTACATAGATGCCACTGACCTGAAAAATTACTACATAAAAATCTTAAGCGGCTCAACTTTGGTTTATGAGTTGTTTTATAGCAATGGGACATCTACCTCATTACCGTTAAAAAAAGGAACATATACAATTAAGTTTTCTTATGCGAAAAGCGATGCGTACAATAATGGGTATTGGTTTGGAATTAAAGAAAAATTTGGGGATGAAGGGCAATATTATGTAGCTTTAGTAGAGAGTTCTGAAAATATTGAAATACAAAATAGTTTCTTATTGCCCATAGGAGGTACCTATAAAATTCTTTCAATTACAAGGGGAAAGCCCGAGATTAATAA
>CAZTDA010000071.1:0-8239 GCA_964612155.1 uncultured Eubacteriales bacterium
TCAAAGCGGCGGTCGATATGGCCTTGCAGCTCGGAATGCCCGAGGCGCGCATCCCGTTGGCCGATGCGGTGATTTTAATCTGCACCTCGCCTAAGTCCAACAGCGGCATCTGCGCCATCGACGCGGCGCTTGAAGATATTCGTTCCGGCAAACCGAGTAACATCCCCGACAATTTACGCGACGCGCATTATGATGGGGCAAAAAAGCTCGGACACGGCAAGGGTTATGTATATCCCCATAATTACCCGGGGCATTATTATGAACAGCAGTATCTCCCCGACGTATTGAAAGACAAAAAAATATTATCGGTTCGGGGACAACAAGACGGAGCAGGCGGCAAAGGCCTATTCCGACAAGATCAAAATGGAGAGCGGGCATTAGCGATGGATTTTATCAAACTCAGTGTCGGCGACAAGGTAAAGATGCGCAAAAAGCATCCGTGCGGCAGTGACGTGTTCACCGTCAAACGTACGGGTGTCGACATCCGGATCGAATGCACCGGCTGCGGGCGCCAGATCATGGCGCCGCGCGAGGAAATTTTAAAAAAGATAAAATCAATCGTAAAGGATGAAGTATAAATGTTTGAAAAGTTGACCGCGACCCGCGGCAGATATGACGAAATCGCCCAAAAACTCATTGACCCGGCGGTCTGTTCCGATATCGCTGTTTATACCAAGCTGATGAAGGAATACAAAGACCTGACCCCGCTGATGACTCAATATGACACCTATTGCAAAGCCGAGCAGGAGATCGCCGAAGCCCAAGAGATGATGAGCGGCGCGGATCCCGATTTTAAAGCCATGCTCTCCGAGGAAATTGACGCACAAAAAGAGGTCATGGCAAAAGCGGCGGAAGAGATTAAAATCTTGCTCTTGCCTCGTGACCCCAACGACGATAAAAACGTCATCATTGAAATTCGCGGCGGTGCGGGCGGCGAGGAGGCCTCGTTGTTCGCCAATTCGCTTTACCGTATGTATACCATGTACGCCGAGACAAAGCGTTATAAAGTCGAAGTGTTATCGCTGAACGAGACCGAACTCGGCGGCATCAAGGAGATTTCTTTTGACATTTCGGGTGACGGAGCGTATTCGCGTTTCAAGTTCGAAAGCGGTGTTCATCGGGTTCAGCGCGTACCCGAGACCGAGTCGAGCGGACGGATTCACACCTCGACCGTGACGGTGGCGGTGTTGCCCGAAGCCGAGGAAATCGAACTCGAAATAAACCAAGATGATTTGCAAATCGACACCTACCGCAGCGGCGGTGCGGGCGGACAACATGTCAACAAGACCGAATCGGCGATCCGAATCACGCATCTCCCCACAGGAACCGTCGTCGAGTGTCAGGACGAGCGCAGCCAGTATAAAAACAAAGACCGCGCGATGAAGATTCTGCGCAGCCGCATTTTGGAACAGCAGCAACAAAAGCAGACTGCCGAAATCGCGGCCGAGCGCAAATCCCAGGTGGGCAGCGGCGACCGTTCCGAGCGCATCCGGACTTATAATTTCCCGCAGGGCAGGGTGACCGATCACCGCATCGGCCTGACACTTTATAAAATTGACGCCATCATGAACGGCGACTTAGATGAATTGATCGACGGGCTCATCACCGCCGACCGTGCCGCAAAGTTGGGAGAAGGTGCCGACACCGAATGAAACAGGACAAAACCAAACGCGTAAAGTTTGCCGAGAAACTGCTCGACCGGATGGCGCGCAATAAGAAATATAAGACCCAAATTGTTCCCGCCGACGACGCGGGCATCGCAAAAGCCGAAAAACTGCTCTCCTCCGGTGAAGTGGTCGCGGTGGCAACCGAGACGGTCTACGGGCTTGCGGCTTCCACTTTTCACGACGGCGCGGTTAAAAAGATTTTTATCGCCAAGCAAAGACCCGATAACAATCCCTTAATCGTGCATATCACGACCTTGAATATGGTCTACCCGCTGGTCTGTGAGATACCCGCAAAACTTAATAAGCTGGCCGAGAAGTTTTGGCCCGGTCCTTTGACCATCGTGATGAAAAAGAGCGGCTTGATTCCGCCGATTGTGACCGGAGGACTCGATACGGTTGCCATCCGCATGCCGTCGCACCCGTCGATTCGAAAATTGATCGATGCCTGCGGTTATCCGCTTGCCGCTCCGTCGGCCAACAGCAGCACCAAACCGTCCCCGACGACCGCGCAGCATGTCTTCGACGATCTAAACGGCAGAATCCCGTTAATTTTGGACGGCGGAGAATGCGAGGTCGGTGTCGAATCGACCGTGGTTTCCTTAGCAGGCGAAAAGCCGGTTTTATTGCGCCCCGGAGCGATCACACTGGAACAATTGCAATCGGTCTTGGGTACCGTCGAGGTGGCAAAGGGCGTCAACGAAGCCCCTGCCGCCGACTCCGCCCCGCTTTCCCCGGGCATGAGCTACCGGCATTACAGCCCCAAGGCCAAAGTGACGCTGGTGGTCGGAAGCGAGGACGCCTATTTAAAATACTTATCTCAAAACAACCTGAGCGAAAACGTCTATGCGCTCTGTTTCGGGCATGAGGGTGAAAAGAGCGGACTGCCCTATCTCTCGCTCGGCGAATACGAAGACAGCGTCGCAGCCCAACATAACTTGTTCTCGGCGCTGCGCATGGCGGACGAAAAAGGCGCGGCTGCGGTGATTGCGCGCTGCCCGAAAAAAGACGGCGAATGGTATGCGTTATTCAACCGGCTTCAGCGTTCCGCCGGATTCGAGGTAGTGGAGTTATGAATAAGATCATCGGTGTGACAGGCCCGAGCGGGGCGGGGAAAGGGCTGTTTTGCGCTTATCTCGCCGAATTCGGCTGCACCGTGATCGACTGCGACAAAATCGCCCATTCGGTGACGAAAAAGGGTTCCGAATGCCTGAATAATCTGGTCAAGGCGTTCGGCGTTGAAATTTTAGCCAAGGACGGGCGGTTAAACCGCCGAAAACTCGCCAAAATCGCCTTTTCCGACCCGAAAAAGACGGAATTACTCAATCAAATCACCCATCCCGCAATTTTAAAAATCATCAATGCCAAAATCGAAAAAGCCAAAAGCACGGTCGCGCTGGACGCGCCGCTGCTTGTCGAGGGCGGTCTGGATCAAATTTGCGACATCGTGGCGGTCATTGAGGCGGACGAGGAAACGCGCCTAAATCGCATTATTTCCCGCGACCGCCTGACACGTGAAGCCGCGCTCACCCGGTTAAAAGCCAAAAAGCCCCTTGAACGAACCGCGAAAATGCGGTATTATATCAACAACGGCACTCAGAAACAACTGCGTGAATTCGCTCGCGAAGTGTTCGATTCGGTCAAAGAGGGTTGTCGATAAAGAAATAAGTTTCAACGCATTGATGTGGTCAGGCAAAAATTTATATACTGTGCAGGGGAGGTATCATGTGATAAAAAAATCTTATATTGAAATTGAATCATTTTATGGTTCCAAAGTCGATAATTTATTTTTAACACACGAAGAAAAGGCTTCTTCTTTGGTCGTTCTTTTCCCCGGGAGAAGATACACTTGCGATATGCCTCTATTGCATTACTCAAGAATGGCAACCTTGCTTAGCGGTTGTGACGTGTTAAGCTTGCGGTATGGATATTTAGAGGCCAATAAGGATTTTGAAGCAGATGATTTTGATGCCTTAGTGAAAGAAATTTGTGATGTCATTTGCAAATGCAATTTAGACACATACAAAAAACTGTATTTCATTAGTAAGAGTTTGGGAACACTTTTTGCCGGTGAAGTTACAATGCAAATGAGTGGGCGCAATATAAAAAATCTGTATCTAACACCTTTGGATAAAACAATTCCGTATTTGATGAATACAAACTGCATTGCTGTTACCGGCTCCGCAGATAAAGCTTTTCCGGATGCAAGCAGGAATTCTCTATTGAGCAAATCGGATCATAAAATAGTGATTATTGATGGCGCGGACCATCGTCTTGAAACGGATATAAGTACAGCTAAAAATTTGGAGATATTGCAACAGATTGTAAGTATTTGTGAGCAATTCGTTTCTAAAACTTAATCGACACCGTATCAATTTTATAGATTGGAGAAATGAACATGTGTGAACCTGTAAAAACGGAGAGCGAATTTGAGAAGCTGAAGAAAGCGCTTTTCATGGAACCCAAAAATCTCGGCACCACCCTCAGTGAGGACGAGTTGAAAAAGGCAAACGAGTTTTGCGAGGATTATAAAAAGTTCCTCGACAACGGCAAGACCGAGCGCGAAGCCGTCAATGCCGCAATCGCCATCGCCGAAAAATCCGGTTTCAAGCCGATGGATCGCTCCAAAAAGTACAAAAAGGGCGACAAGTTTTATTCCAACAATCGCGGCAAGGCGATCATCTTTGCCCAGCTCGGCACCAGACCGCTTACCGACGGCGTGCGCATCGTCGCCGCCCATGTCGATGCTCCGCGCCTCGATCTCAAGCCGAGTCCCCTGTATGAAGACAACGAGATTGCGTTGTTCAAGACCCATTATTACGGCGGTATCCGCAAGTATCAGTGGACGGCGACGCCCCTCTCCCTGCACGGCGTGATCTGCAAAAAGGACGGCACCTGCGTTGAGGTCAACATCGGCGAAGCGGACAACGAACCCAAGCTCTGCATCACCGATTTGCTGCCGCATTTGGCAAAAGATCAGCGCACGCGCACACTGGACGCCGGAATCGCGGGCGAAGAATTGAACATCGTGGTCGGCTCGCTGCCGGTCAAAGACGACAAGGTCTCCGAAAAGGTCAAACTCTCGGTGATGAAGCTGCTGCACGAAAAATACGGCATCATCGAAGAGGATTTCCTCTCTGCCGAACTCGAAGCCGTCCCGGCGTTCAAAGCCAGCGACGTCGGCCTCGACCGTTCGCTGATCGGTGCATACGGCCATGACGACCGCGTCTGTGCCTATCCCGGCCTGATGGCGCAGCTCACTGTCGATCAACCCGCTTATACCACCATCACCATTTTAGCCGACAAAGAAGAGATCGGTTCGGTCGGCGCAACGGGCTTAAACAGCGACTTTTTGAAAAACTTTTTGCAAAACCTCGCCGACAATCAGGGCGTAAAGTATTACGATGTCATCGAACACAGCAGCTGCCTGTCCGCCGACGTCAATGCGGCGTTCGACCCGACTTGGTCCGGCGTCAGCGAAAAGCGCAACACCTGTTATGTCAACCGCGGCCCGGTCATGACCAAATACACCGGTCACGGAGGCAAGAGCGGCAGCAACGACAGCAGCGCGGAGTTTTGCGGCAAAGTCCGTAAGCTCTTTAACGACAACAACATCGGTTGGCAGATCGGTGAACTCGGCAAGGTCGATCAAGGCGGCGGCGGCACGGTCGCGCTCTATATCTCGGGACTTGAGATGGACGTGGTCGACATCGGCGTTCCGGTGCTGTCAATGCACGCGCCGTTCGAACTGGTCGCAAAAACCGATGTCTATATGACTTTCAAGGGTTTTGCCGCCTATTTCGGCGAAAAATAAATAAAATAAACGATACACATCGGAGGAAAGTTTGAAAAATAGATTTTTCAAACCTGGAGTTTGGTTCTTTAATTAATGATCAAGTAATTCGAATTTATTATTTCGGACCAAACATCCCAACCTCTACGAAAGGATAACAATAACTATGGGCAAATTAAAAATCGGCGTCATCGGCACCGGTGGAATCTCGACCAACCACATCGAGAGCTATCTTAAAAATCCCGACGTTGAGCTGTACGCGTTCTGCGACATCAACGAGGAGCGTTTGAAAGCGAAGGGTGAAAAATACGGTGTCACCCGTTTGTTTACCGATAAAGACGAGATGTTAAAACTCAAAGAGCTCGACGCGGTTTCGGTGACCACTTGGAACTCGCAACACGCACCCTGCACGATCGCCGCATTAAACGCCGGAAAACATGTCATCTGCGAAAAGCCGATGGCGATGAATGCGCAGGAAGCGCAGGCCATGATGGACGCTGCCAAGAAAAACAATAAGATGCTGATGATCGGCTTTGTGCGCCGTTTCGGCAATGACTGCGATATTTTAAAGGACTTCGTTGACAGCGGCTACTTCGGTGATATCTATTATGCCAAAGCCACCTATCTGCGCCGCAACGGCAACCCCGGCGGCTGGTTTGCCGACAAATCCCGCAGCGGCGGCGGCCCACTCATCGATTTGGGTGTGCACGTCATCGACCTCGCGCGCTATCTGATGGGCTGCCCGAAACCGGTCTCGGTCTACGCGGCGACTTATCAAAAACTGTTCGACCGCCCCGGCGTCAAGGACAGCGTCGCTTATTGCAACGCCGATGCCACTAAAGCGGAGCATATCTGCAATGTCGAGGATTTTGCCTCGGCGTTAATCCGCTTTGACAACGGCGCTTGCATCGCGCTTGAAACCAGCTTTTCATTAAACATCAAAGATGGTGTCGGCGATATCCAGTTGATGGGTACCAAAGCCGGTGCGCGTCTGGACCCGTCCCTTGAAATTTTCACCGAACAAAACGGCTATATGTGCGATATCGCACTCAAAAAGCCCTCCGCGCTCAGCTTCGACGGGCTGTTCCAAAAGGAAATCGACCACTGGGTTGACTGCCTGCTTGGCAAAGTCGAATGCCGCGCACCCGCGGAAGCCGGTGTGACATTGATGAAGATTTTAGACGCGGCTTATGAATCTGCCCGTACGGGTCATGAGGTGATCATCAAATGAAAACCGCAGTCAGCAGTTACAGTTTTTACCGAGTCAGCGGCATGCCGCAGTTCGATTGCATCAAAAAGGCCAAGGAACTGGGCTTTGAGGGCATTGAGTTCTCCGGCCTTTCCCCCCGTGAGGGCGAGAGCGCGGCCGATTATGCCAAGGCGCTTGTCGCAGAGGCGAAAGCGGTCGGCATCCCGATTATCAACTACTGCACCGGCGCGGACTTTTTAAAGGCCGACAATATCGACAAAGAGGCCGAGCGGCTGTTTGAACAGGTTGATCTCGCGGCGATTTTAGGCGTCAAGACCATGCGCCACGACGCGACTTTCGGTTTTAAAGACGGCACACGCGGTTTCCGCGGCTTCGACACCGAGGTCACCAGAATCGCCGACGGCTGCCGCAAAGTCACCCGTTATGCCGCATCCAAGGGCATCAAGACCATGATCGAAAACCACGGCCAGCTCGTTCAGGAGAGCGCGCGGGTCGAAAAGCTGATCCACACGGTCGCCGATGACAATTTCGGACAGCTCGTCGACATCGGCAACTTCATGTGCGCCGACGAAGCCCCGGAACTCGCGGTCGGACGCAACGCGCCTTATGCGTTTCACGTTCATGTCAAGGATTTTCTTTATAAAAGCGGCAACGGCCCCGACCCCGGCGAGGGATGGTTCAAGACCCGCGCCCAGAACTATTTACGCGGTGCCATCGTCGGCCACGGGGTGGTTCCGGTAGTGCAGTGCCTGAAGATTCTCAAAGCCAACGGCTACGACGGCTATGTCTCGATTGAGTTCGAGGGCATGGAAGAACCGATCAACGCCATTCGAATCGGACTGGACAATCTGAAACGATATATTGAACAAGCATAAAAAAACGGCGGCTTTGGTTGAAAAGCCGCCGTTTTTCCAAATATAAAGAGTTTAATAAAAAACAACATTTATCAAGGTAGGGCGGGGGCTTGCTCCCGCCGTTTGTTGAGGTGATAACATTGACGGAGTTGCCAAAAAGAAAACATACAAGGGTAAAAGAATTCGATTACAGCAGAAATGGTTTATTATCATGTGACGATTTGCACACAAGATAATTTGCCGATTTTATCGGCGGTTACCGTAGGGCTGGGGCTTGCTCCCGCCGAAATAACGTTAACCGATATCGGTAAAATCATAGAAACGCAGCTACTTGATTTACCCAACAGATATCCCGGTATAAAGATTGATAAATATGTCATTATGCCGACACATATCCATGCAATCATTATGATCGAAACCGAAACAGCGGGAGCAAACCCTCACCCTACGATTGATGTGAAAAAGTCGGCGGGAGCAAGCCCCCGCCCTACATTGATGGATGTGGTTTGTGCATTTAAATCAATATCTACAAGAATTTCTAATCAATATGAAAATGTTCAAGGGCGGAAAATCTGGCAAACTTCATTTTATGATGAAATAATCAAAAATGATCGGGCATATCAAGAAATTTGGCGTTATATAGACGAAAACCCCGCAAAATGGGCGGAAACTCCGTAGGGCGGGGGCTTGCTCCCGCCGCCTTCCGCCCCACGTTGGA
>CAZTDA010000072.1:0-8234 GCA_964612155.1 uncultured Eubacteriales bacterium
GGCCTCGATCCCGTCGCGCGCGACGAACTCTGTGACATCCTCGCCGATTTCGTCACCGATGAGGAAAAGAGCGTGCTGTTCTCGACCCATATCACCGCCGACCTCGAAAAGATCGCCGACTACATTACGTTTATCCAAAACGGTCGGATTGTCTTTTCGGGCGCAAAAGAAGAACTGCTCGAAAATTATGTGCTGGTCAAGGGTGGACTAAAAGAACTGAGTCCGGATCAAAAACATCAAATCATCGGCCTGCGTGAACACGAGACCGGATTTGAGGGCATGGCCGAAACATCGAATATCGGCAAACTCCCGAAAAATCTGTTGATCGAGCCGATTACACTCGACGAAATCATCATCTATATGAACAGACAAAGAGGTGAGACCCATGAATAAAGCGCTTTCATTTGTCCGATTGGACTTCCTCACGGTCAAGACCTACCTGAAATTAAAAAACATGCTCATCTTCATATTATCCCCCCTCATTATCGCATTTACTGTCAAATCGGCCAGTGCTGCCGTCGGCATGCTCATGATGTATGCCGCAATCCATATCGGCTACACGTTCGCCATCGGCGAAAACAACAGCTTAGACGCTCTGTACGCCACCCTCTCCATCACGCGCAAAACAGCGGTACTCGGGCGGTATCTGTTCGCTTTGATTTTCTATTTATGTACCGCACTGTTCGCCTGGGCTTTTTCGGTGATCATCACGGCGCTGCTGGGAAAAGCGATTGTCATCGGTGAAACTCTGTTGGTTGTCGGGGTGATATTCGTACTTGTCAGCATCGTTCAGGCCATCCAACTTCCGGTTTTATTCAAGCTCGGTTATGCAAAAGCAAAAATTTTCACCGATCTCCCGTTTATCATTTTATTTCTCGGGGCGATGGCGGTGAATTGGTTTTATAAAGAGATCGGCATGTCGGCGCAGCTCAACGGTTACTTCGACCGCGTCGCTCAAAACCCGCTCCCCACAATTTTAATCGGCATCGTCGTCTGGTTTTGCCTGATGTTTATCTCTTATCAGCTCTCGTTATCCTTTTACGCCAAACGGGATTTTTAAACAAAACAGGGGATTCGCTTTTTGCGGGGAAGACATCTCACCGCAAAAAGCGTATTCTTTTTATAGCAAAACCACTTACCCCTTAATTTATTTATTCTCGTACTTGTTTTTAAGTGGCTTCATTATTGCGGAGGTGATCGTATGGATCAAATTAAAATCGGAAAATTTATCGCACAGCTTCGGCGTGAGGCCGATCTGACGCAAGAGGCCCTGGGTCAAAAACTCGGTGTCACCAATAAAACCGTCTCCCGCTGGGAAAACGGAAACTATATGCCGGATATCGAACTGCTGAAAATCCTGAGCGAGCTGTTTCAAATCAGCATTAACGAACTGCTCTGCGGCGAACGGCTGAGTGACGGGGATTTTCGCGACAAAGCAGACGAAAACCTGATTTCGACGGTAAAAGAGAGCTGTTTCTCGGTCAAAGAGCGCAGCGCTTTTTGGAAGAAAAAGTGGCTGAAAGACCATCTTGCGTTGATTCTCATTAGTATCATTGCCGCTGTCGCCGTCTATATCGGCTTGTGGTTAACACCCGTAAGGTGGCTGACCGGGTTCTGCCCGTTGCTGTGGCTGTTGCTATATGTTATTTTGCGAAACCGCATGATGATTTATATTGAAGACAAAGTTTATTCAATCAATCAGAATATATATATAGTGAAGCCACTTGAAAAACAAGGTGAGAGTAAAAGGTAAGTGGCTTCACATTAGGTGAAGCCACTTGAAAAACAAGGTGAGAGTAAAAGGTAAGTGGCTTCACATTAGGTGAAACCACTTTAATTTTGCCTTGAATTTAAAGTGGTTTTACTATAATACTTATAAAACACTAAAAGCAAAACTCCATTTAAGAAACCGATTTTCTTCATCACATATGACATATTCACCCTCACCCCGCCGAAGGCGGGGTGAGGGTGTCCTTACCTAATAACCCCGCATAGCGGCGGTTATTATAACCACCGCAAAGCGGCGGTTATTAGGTTTGTGTTTTATCGTCAGGACTTATTGATAATAGTATAAAAATCATTTTAAAACACGATCCGGATGCTCAGTTTTCCGTTTTGATAATGCGCGCTGATGGTTCCGCCCATCTGTTCGGTCAGCGCCTTTGCGATGGAAAGCCCGAGGCCGGTCGACTTTTTTGCGTCCTCGACGGTGTAAAAGCGGTTGAAAAGCTTTCCCACCTGAAGCTCGTCGAGTTGATGCGCGTTGTTGGTGAACGAAATCTCCCCCGACCCGGTCAACACGATTTCAAGATCGCCGTCGCTGTATTTCACGGCGTTGCCGATCAGGTTTTCAAAGATGCGCGACAGGGCTTTTCGGTCGAGCTTGCGCATCACCTTTCCCTCCGGCATGGTGATCACCGGCTTGATGTTATTATTTTTTAACAGCGCATACCCCGCACAGATGCTCTCTTCCAAAGCGGCGCTCAGATCTATTTCCTCAAGGTTCAGTTCGTTCGATCCCGAGGTGAGCATCGAATAGCGGAATAATTCCTCGGTCAGCTGTATCATCGCCTCGGTGCGGTTCCCGATCACAGCGAGATAACGACACACGGCCTCGCTCTGTTCCTCTTGTTTTAATAACTCCAAATAGCCGTTGATAGCGGTCAGCGGGGTGCGCAGGTCGTGAGTGATATTAGTGACGGCCTCTTTGAGTTCCAAGTCACCGCTTTGCAACCGCCGGCGCTCCTGCCGAAGCAACCGCAGCTGAACATTGAGCGAAGCGGCGAGCCGCCGGATATGGCGGTCGCCGCTTGCAATCGTAATCAAAGTATTGGAGTCCGTGTCCGGCTTTTCGCTCATTTGCACGTAAATCTCGTCAGCCGCTTTTTGCAGCAGTGCAATTTTGATCACCAGTCCGATGATCACAAGTGTGAGCGCCGCACATAAAGTCCAAAGCCAAGGCATTGCAAAACCTCCGAACGATGCTATTTTAAATCCTTTTTGCGGAAAACAATCGTTCCGCAAACGGTCGATAATAACGTGATACACAGCGAATACAACGGCATTTGCCAAATATGCGGGGTCTCCTGACCGGATATTTCTATGGCCTGTCCCGTCGGCAGAAAATCGAGGAAAAACTGATATGCCTCGCGCTTTGTCCCCTCGAGATACTGCGGATTCGGCACTTTTTCTTCTTTGTTATAGATCGTGGTATCCGATTGCTCCCCGCTGTTCGACGGAAGCGTATAGCTGTAGTAGTATGGGGCTGCATCCAATCTATTATTGATCGAAGTTGCCAACACCAGAAGCGCAACCGCAAAGAGGATGCAGACCACGGCGGCTGAGGCCTTGTTTTGGTTCAGCATACATAACAGCGTGAACAATGCGGCGGTTGCGATCACCATTGCAAAACTGACAAGCGCCAAAACGAGAATCGAAAAGAATTTCATTTTGAACGGTCCCAACAGCGGGATTCCGAGCGCGGCAACGGCGGTCATATAGGACAGGCACATCAGAATTCCAGCTGCCGAACACGTGATAAGGTTCGACAAGTAGATGTCGCCTCTTTTATGCCCGATGATCAACTTGTTGCGGATGGTGCCGTCACTGTATTCGGTGCCGATGTATAAACTTGTGAACGCGGCGCTCACAAGGCCGATTAAGACCGGGAAGATGAACAGGATCGGATCCGGCGCCGAAGTCGGGTCGTTTAAGCACTTTTGAACGACGCTGAATACTCCCGCGGCGAACATGAAGGCCATTCCGATCCAAAATACCTTGTCTTTTTTCAGGCGGGCAAAGTTCGCTCTTAACAATTTATTCATGCGAGCCACCCCCGATCAAACCCATGTAATAGCTCTCCAAGCTCTCGTCGCGTTCGCGCATCGAGAGCACCTCGCAGTGCTCTTTATCGAGCGCAAGTGTCAGGGTGGTGACATTGATTTTGCCGTATACATCGGCTTCGGTCTCAGAGATAATGCTGTAATCGAGCTTCATTCCGTCCAGCACGCGGGAAAGCGCTTTGACGTCCGATACGGTCAGCCGAACACATTTTCGGCACGCGGCCTCGAGTTCTGCGGCGCTGATCTCCTTGACCATTCGCCCGCCGTCGATAAAGCCGTAATGGGTCGCAAGGCGGGAGAGCTCGTCGAGAATGTGGCTCGAGATCAAAACGGTGATCCGCCGCTCCCGGTTCAACTTTAAAATCAACTCGCGCATTTCAATAATGCCCTCGGGGTCAAGGCCGTTCACCGGCTCGTCGAGCGCCAAAAAATCCGGATCGCCCGCGAGTGCGACGGCAATTCCGAGGCGCTGGCGCATGCCGAGCGAAAAGTTCTTGGCTTTCTTTTTCCCGGTATTTTCAAGTCCGACCAGTTTTAAAAGCTCTTGGATACCCTCGAAAGACGGCAGTCCGAGCACGCGGTATTGTTCTTTCAAATTCTCCTCGGCGCTCATGCCGAGATAGATCGACGGGGTCTCGACCACCGCGCCCATTCTGCGCCGCATTTTTCCCATTTTGGCATCGGTGTTTTTGACGCCGTAAAGCGAAAACGAACCGTAGGTGGGATTTTGCAGCCCGCAGATCAAACGGATCAGCGTCGTTTTGCCCGCGCCGTTTTTGCCGACAAATCCGTAGATCGCCCCTTTTTCGATGTGCATGCTAAGCCCGTCCAGCGCTTTAAAACTTTTATAACGCTTGGTCAGGCTTTGTGCGGTTAATACATAGTCCATATCTTTATCACGACCTCCTTGGTTGGATGTCGATAGGATAACACCGGCGGGTTAAGACAGCGGTAAAGAAAACCGTTAAGATTTCGTAAAGCTTTTACAAATCGTTCAATTTAAACCCCACACCCCAGACGGCCTCGATATAATCCTTCCCGCCCGCTTCACGCAGTTTTTTGCGCAGATTGCTGACATGCACTTTTAAAGAGCTCTCCACACAGTCGGGCGTGTCAAGGCCAATCAAATCCAGCAGCCTCGATTTCGTGACCGCCTGCGTCGGATTTTGCATCAGCTGTTTTAAAACGGCAAATTCTGTCTTGGTCAGCTTGATGGGAATATGGTTCACACAAACCGAATGCGCTGTGATATCAAGGGCTAAATCGCCGTAGGTGAGCACTGAAGCTGAGCTGTTAAGGGTGTTTCGAAACTGTACCGCAACCCTTGCAAGCAGCTCTTTAATGTCAAACGGTTTTGCCAAATAATCGGCGGCGCCGCTCATCAATAGTCCCACCTTGTCGCACACATCGGCTTTTGCGCTGACGATAATCACAGGAATTCCCGTTAATTTCGGCAAAAGCTCTTCACCGCTCAGTCCGGGCAGCATCAAATCAAGCAAAATCAAATCGGGACGGTGACTTGATAACAGCAGCAGCGCTTCGGTGCCGGAATAGGCGCGCAAAACGCCGTAGCCCTCTTTAGTCAGCGCCTCCTGCAGCATATTTCCGATATAGACATCGTCGTCAACGATTAAAATATTCTTCGCCGAAAGCATCATTCGCTCCTTTAAAATAGTCCGTTCACCGTAAATTACCGATAATATTTTACCATAAAACCGCATCAGGTTCAACCGCATCCTTAATAACACTGTGAGCTCAAATTTTTGAAAAACATGTCTTTGGGTTATTTTTTTGAAAAAGAACGATACTATTCACAAGTTTTTCGCTTTAAAGGAGGTGAAGAAGTGGGCATTGTCGGATGGATTGTCATCGGAGCACTTGCAGGGTGGATCGCGAGTATGATCACCAAAAACAACCGAAAAATGGGCGCATGGGCCAACATTATCGTCGGTGTGATCGGTGGTTTTATCGGCGGTCTCGTTATGAATCTGGTCGGCGGAAAAGGCATCACGGGCTTTAACCTGTGGAGTTTGTTGGTAGCGACTGGCGGTGCGATTATTCTACTTTTAATCGTAAATCTAATCAGGCGCAGGGCTTGATCCGTTTGGTTATGAGGTCAATATAGTGAAGCCACTTGAAAATCATGATGGGAATAAGCAATAAGTGGCTTCCCATTGAGTGAAGCCCCTTGAAAATCATGATGGGAATAAGCAGTAAGTGGCTTCCCATTGGGTGAAGCCCCTTGAAAATCATGATGGGAATAAGCAATAAGTGGCTTCCCAATGGGTGAAGCCACTTTTTTCACATAGATTGAAAGTGGTTTTATTATGTTAAATCTCCGTTTACAAAATACATCCGGTGTAATTTCCCACAGGATGTTTAAATCGGATATTTGCAAAATCAAAGCGCCGCCGAAGATTTTCGGCGGCGCTTTTCAATTTATTGCGTTTAGCCCGATTGTTACACCTGCTTCTTTTTCTTGGCAGAGATGATAAACAATGCTGCGGCCAGCAGCAATATCACTCCGACAACCGGTATCCACCACCAGATAAATTTCCCCGAAGTGGTCGCCGATGTGGGTATGCTCTCTTCCGAAATCTCCGCCGAAACTGTGGCAGGCGCCCCCACCTCAGAAGTAGTTATTGTCTCAACAGATTGGGCCTGTACCACTGTGGATTGCGTAGTCGTTACGGCCTTTGAGGCAGAAGGTGCATTGGATTTCGAAGCAGAGGATGACGTTTTAACCACAGCCGACCCCGCCGACACAGATGAAGCGGCTTTTGAAGAAGCGACTGTCCCCTTTGCATAACTCGCCGCGCTGGACGATGTTGTTGAAGCGGAGGAAGTATTCTGTGGTTCGGGAGTGGCGGACACCGTAGTTGTCGTAGAGGATGTCTCTTGACTCGACGAAACGGAAGAAGGCGACGAAATAACGGAACTCCGCGCACTGTAAATAGAAGAAGTCAGTGAGCTCGGAGAACTGGAAGCGGTAGAAGTCACCGATGAGGTCTGAGATGGTGTCGCCGCTTGACAAGTTACCGTCATCGAATCTCCGCCGCAGGATACCGATTCCGACGGCGGGATTCCGCCCGTCAGGCGCGCAGCTTTCCCGGACACGGAGATCGAAGCAGACGTATTGCCGGTCGCCGTGCATTTGACAGTCACGGAGATCAATGAGACGGAGGTGCTCGTATTTGCAGCAACATCCCACTCACCTGTCGTGTTGCCGGATACCAACTCAAGCGGCCCGCTGATTGACAACGTGGCTTGCACGGCGGCGGCATCGCTTACCGACGCACTCACCGAAATAGTCGCCGTTTCTCCGGCTGTCATCGAACTCGGCCCCGAGATGCTCAAAGACGCACTTGCTGCCGAAACGGGAAAGCTCAGAATCGTTAAAAGTATTGCCAGTATTAATGAAACGCTCATTGTTTTTCTCATTTTTTACCCATCCTTTTCGCAAATTTAGAATGATTTTGAAGCAGTTTCATTTTACTGCGCGGTAATTTGATACGTTAAGAGAATGTGAGACCGGATATAGAGAATGTCGAGAATATCGATGGTTCCATCCTTGTTAATATCCGAAGCCGCGGTCTCGCAGGCCGTCATGGCATAAGTTCCGATGATCTGCGAACGCAGATACAGGATATCGTCGATATCAATTTCCCCGTCTCCGCTGGAATCGCCGAATACGGAAATCGTCAGTTGGTCAATCACATTGCCGTCAAAGTAATACTTCACTGTCATACCGGTTTCAACCGCGCCGCTCGTAACTTCATCGGCACCGTCAAAAATTTTAATATCCGCCGGGTCATTCAGCAATTTCCCCTTCAATTCAGATACGGTAGTTCCCAAAGTGATCATCGCCAACACATCATTTGCCGTATCGACCGTGTACACCGAAGATAGGATTGTCGCCGGCTTTACAACCACTTTCGCTGCTTGTGTCGTGATGAAAGAAGATGCGCTGCCCAAGGCGGAATTATCTGTGTTGGTCACTACGCAGTAGTAATAAGTTGTTCCTGTTGAAGTCGTGGGTGCCGTATAGCTGCTCAATTCCGCATCGGAGATCAACGTTCCGCCCGAATTGCTGTTTGAGATATTGCTGTACCACTGATACGACAGCGTACCTTTTGACACGACCGCCGTCACATTCACCTGCACCGTCGCCCCTTGAATGTTTGTTATATTTTGTGGCTGTGCCGTGATATTCGGTGTCTGCATTTTTGTCCCGGTAAACTTATAGGTCACCGTTAGTGTCCCGTCTCCGTTCAATGTGGTGCCTGTCGCCGCTTGTCCGTTCACGGTCGCGGTCACCTCTGATGCAAACGCAATTCCCGCTCCGGCCGTCAGCGTGACACTTGCGGTATAGGCCGTGTTGTATCCGAATGG
>CAZTDA010000073.1:0-8046 GCA_964612155.1 uncultured Eubacteriales bacterium
GTTTCGATGGGACTGTAAAGGACACTTATTTACATTGTAATAATCATTTATTTTACATCCACTGTACACGGGGCTACGCTTAACGGGTAATCTGTGTTTTTATATGTTAATCGGAGCAAGGGATGCATTCCCGGTGCTTCGAATCGGTTGGACGCATAGACAACTTGCCGCGTGTTGGGTGCTCCGTTTAATATCAGCCCTTTGTTCTCGGGTTCACCTTTAAGCCATTCCTCGGCAATTTTTGTGATGTCGATTTGCGTATAGCCGAGCGGTGTGCGGTCAAAAAAATTTACGCACAAGCATTCGTCGATGCGGGGCGGGGCAAAACAACTTCCATAAACATTAAAATAGTCCAGCAAAGGACATGCGCAGTACCGGTCACACGCGGGCACACAATGATTTTCGCAGGTCTCTGCCGGGAGTTTAAACATAATAATTTCCGCCTTTAGTAAAGTACCCAAAAAAGCGGTGGGGGGGATATCAAAAAAGAGATAGGTTAAAAAACCGCATCCGAGGTGCAGCTTTTCGCTGTTAAAATTTATAGATTTGCCGTTGATCAAGCTCGTTGACTCGCGGCATGTTAAATCGACATAACTCACGAAGCATCACCACGCATTAATATATGAAAAGCGGTAAAATATGGTGAAATTGTAAAGTTGAATTATAAACATTGAAGATATCACTGAATATGATATGGCGAAAGTGCATGCACTTTCAAATGTTATTATGAGGAGAGAATTTTGTGGCAGATGTTGCGATTACCGTAACCAGCGGAACTGAGTTCAGTTCCGAGGATGCGAATGGTATATTTTTGATCACGGTTACCAATACGAATGCAGTCCCCTGTAAAGCGTCGACAAACGCATATTATTATGTGAGTTTGGGCGACGGAACGAATACCGAAGTGTATATCTTTTCGGTCGCACAAACGGGTTCGATAACCGCATTGCATGAGGAAGATTTTGTTGTTGAAAACAGCACTCTCGGCACGATTACAGCTTCATCCGGTGCGATCTATTATACGCCGGCTTCTTAAACAAAAGGGAAAATACAAGTTTAACACGAATGCGCTTTCCGGTGGTGTTACCGCCGGAAAGCGCATTTTGAATATTGATATCCACCAAAGGACTGTTTATATGACATTAGTCCTTGATCTGTGCCACTCGCCATTTGGTGATGTCCGCGATTAAATCGAAGTCGATGGGTTTGTTTAAGGGCAATTGAATTGCGCCTTTCGAGGTCTTGTAATTAGTCAATCTCTCGGCGAAAAAAGCGGTTGCTTCGCCGCCCGGGTAGATACCGATATGGTTTTTAAAGGCGGCAAAATGAATTAAATTTTCACGCTGCCAAAAAGTCGGCATCTGCCACGACATTTTTTCGATTGTGTTTGGCGCAGCGCTGCGAATGGTCTCGCGAATTTTTTCAAGCAGCGGTCTGACGCTTTCGGGCTGCATTGCGATGTATTCGTCAATGGTGTTGATTTTTCCACAGGTGTGGGATTGATCGGTGTTTTTAAATGTTCGTCCGCATTTTGGGCATTGCCACATGGATATTCATCTCCTTAAAATATAAATAAAACGAAAGAAAATAGGTATCATTTTGTGCTGTAATTTTTAAGATACCATGCGGGAACGGGGTTTTGCAACTTATCAAACCAATTTAAGATGTTTTCCATGTGGCGTCTGCCATCCTCCGGTGACCCGCACTCCTCGCCGATTGCCGTATAACAAAACGCCGAAAGCGCATCGCACGCGTAATAATAGGAAAGCATATTGAAAAAATCGGACGGCGGGTTTGTGTTAAAATAGCCGTTTATCATACCCGTAAAATAATGCGCGGGCGGTTGTTTTCCCCACGGGATGAGGACAAACTCCCACCACGGGTCGCCGTGATCTTTATTCCAATAATTATAGTCAAATGTGCCGACTTCGCCGTCGGGCATGACCATATGATTTCCTACATTGAAATCGCCATGCCAAAAGGCCTGCGGCCTGTTGTCCAAGATCGTTTGGTTCTCGTTTAGGTATTTGATGATCAGCTCGCCGTTTTCGGATTCCAAATGATGTTTGTGATAGAGATCAACCCGCATCTGCACCTTGCGGCGAAACTTTATGCCCCACGGCTCGGCGTTTTCCGGCGCGGGCAGGGTGTGGATTTTCCGCAGTACCGCTCCGGCTTTCAGCCCAATGTAATATTGTCTCGCCTCGTCCATATCGGGCATCAGCGTCTCGGCATCGGTGCCGTCGAGCCATCCCGAGAGGGAATAGACGCTTTTGCCGCCGTCACACAGCCCGAAATCATAGGGCTGGGGCGTGCGAACGCCAAGGTTATAAACGCGCGTCAGCATCTCATATTCGCCTTTTTTACGGTCATACTCTTTGATATCGGTCACGCGCAGAAGCAGGCGTTTTCCGTCGGTTGTCTCGATATAATACTTTTTATCATTCGACATGCCCTTGTTGATGGGTTGAATTTTTGTGAAGGTATGATAGTTTTTGATATCTTTCATTATTCAATCCGTCCCGCATTTTTCAAAAATTCATGTGTTCTTAACCGTGCCCCCTGTACTTGCGGGCTTGACCGCTATCCGACGCGTTATACTAATTTTGATTGATTACTTAAAAATGACTCTTCCGGTTTATATAAAGTTTTAATTTCGTCTAAACTCAATGAACCATATATTATTCTATCTAATTTTTTCTGTTGTTTTAAAAGGTACTGTTCTTTATTTTTTATGAATTCAATATATGTATTGTTTAAATTATTTATTTCCAATGAATTAATATGTATAAGGTTGAAATTATTTGGATTCTCTGCCAACTGTTTCTTGGCGGCATCTTCATAATTTTCAATATATAATTTTAACATTAAAAAAAGATTTGAGAAACATTGTTTAAAAGGATTTTTATCATTTTTTACTAATTCAAAATCTTGTCTTAAGGAGCGTGATGTTTCAAAAAATGATTTTTCTAAATTTCTCCCTTGTTGTTTTACCATAGGAATTACATCTACAAGCGATTTGTATTCAATGTTAGAACTTTTCCCTGAATCTAATCCACCAATAATTGTAATTAGTTTATTTGTATCGCATATATCAGTAAACTCGTCTAAGCATTCTTGTAGTTTATCAAATCTTTTACTTTCTATTTCAATGATTTTATTTACGCTATTAAGTTCGTTAGCGTTTTCAGCTATTTTTTTCATTTCATTATTACTGTTTAATGCTAAAAGACCTAAAAAAATAGTCCCTATATATGTAAATATGGTTCCGATATTGCTAAGCCATTGCTCATCGCTTAATGCTGATATATCAAAAAATCTCCCAACAAATATAACTTGAATTAGAATCATTATGACTAGAAGTAAATAAAGTAATCCAATTCCAATAAAAATGGAATTATATACTTTACCTTTTTTCGATTCAACAAATGCTTTAAGTAAGGATATTATCAAAATGATTACAACAAAAGTGGCACCTATCGACATCCATAACTTTTCACTTTTTGGTAAATTAGCAAAAGCAGGTTTTGATATCATATAGATATACATTCCTATAACAAGGATAAAAGTAATGCTTATTATATATAGAAATACCTTCGTGATTCTTTTCATTTCTACAACTCTCCTTTTGAAAGCACCGACAAATTTACTAACCAATGATGGAATATTTTATCTTATTCTACCGTTTTGCCTAATTTATGTCAATAAGTAAGTGTACAGGTTACATAAAAAGTGATGCATTTATTTATATAACGACGAATAAGCAATTCGGGCTCAGTCCGGTGAATCGTTATTTCAACTCTTTCCTCATAATCACACGCCCGCCCTGTTTTTCCGCTTTCACGAACCCTGCTTTTTCATACAGTCGAACAGGGCCTCGGCAATCCCATTCGTACCGTTCGCTTCTCAAGTCGGGAAAGCTGACCACGGCCAAATACCCTTCGGCTTTCGCGTCGTTTATGACACGGTATAACAGTGCGGTGGAGATGCCTTTTCCGCGATATTCCGGAGCAATCTCGAAGCAGACCACGGCTTTTTCCCGTTTTTCGGCAGGCGCGTGAAAGGGCTCATCATTCATCTGCTCAGCGGGATAATTCGCTCTGTCGTTGGCATTGCACCAGCCGATGGACTTTCCGTCCGCATAGGCCAGATAACCCCGCAAAACGCCGTCCGCAATTTGGCGCTCGGCTTCCTCCCGAGAGGCACGGCCGGGATCCATACCCTTTGTAATCATATTTTCATACGCCGTTTTCGCCTGTTCTTTGGTCATTTGATACATCTGGCAATAACACCGGTAGGGGGAATCGTCCGTGAACGCCCGGTTTTCAAAAAATCGAAATAATCGTCGGAAAGCTCCGGGGTGAGCGGTTTGATGGTGATATTTATATTCTTATCTATATTCATATTTGCCCTCCGTCTTTATGGCTCTAATACATTATTCTACTATAAAACGACCCCGCCGGCAACCGAATTTTAACAATTGACGGTGGGGTCGATATATGCTGTTCATCACTGAAAAATCGAAGACAGGTATCCTTTATTCCCGTCAATCAGGGAACATAATTTTTGATATGCATCGACTTGTGAGATATCACCCTTCGGGCTGTCCAGCCAGAATTCAAGAAAACGCTGCCGGAACAGGATGGAATACCCCAATATCAGATCGGCGGATTCGGGACGCGAAAACAGGGGTAATATCATCTTGTTTACTGCATCTAAATATTCGCTTGTCTCTTCACCGTCACTGCCGGTCAACAACCTGTCATCCGTCGGCAAAAAGGTTAAATTCAACAGGGAATGGTAATCGAGTTCGGGCGGAGCGATTACGGAATGTTCAAAATCCAATAGAGAAACTATGTTATCCTCATACCAAAGGAGGTTATCCATCGTAATGTCTCCGTGATTCAGTACAGGTTTTGCCGTAAAATGCGCTTTGTAAAAACACTTTAAAATTTCAGACATTCGGCGTCTCTGTTCATCCGTCAGCAGCCCTTGCGTTATGTATTTTTTATGTCGGCCGATGATTTTTCTTTTGAAAACTCATTATACCATGCGGTTTTCTTCGCAAAAGATTCGGCCTTTTCGATATCTACTTCATGAACATGGTTGACAATATCAACGATTTGTCGTACGGCGGAAATGCGCTGTGCCCATTTTAAGGAGTCCCAGACTTCGCTTAAGGGTTGTCCCGACACCCTTTTTGAGAGGCTCCATTCAAATCCGTCGGTCACGCCGGTTTTGATATTCTGCGGATAACCGACTTCCTTCGGAAGCAATTTTGATAACTGCGCTTCTCTGCCGATTCGGTCGCTGTCCCTGTTTAACGAAACGCGCAGCGCGAAATCGCCGTTCAACCAAACCGCATTTGTCCATCCGCCGGCACGCACGGCGGTCTGAAAACTCAATCCGTATTGTTGAAAGACATCCTCGGCAATCATTTCTTCTTTTTTCATTGGGTGCCTCCGTCGTTTAAAATCATTGTAGATTCATAATTTTACCATAAAACAAACCCGATGGAAATCCGATTCCATGAGATGAATGAGGTGAAGGGAAATTAAATCGAATATCAATGCGGTTGTGGCCGCAGGTTGTCAAAACATGATCGCAGATAAAGCCGTATAAAATAAAAAAGCACTCACTGTCGTGAGCGCTCTTTATTAAGAACCTGTCGGAAGGGTTTTTATTTATTTTCCTTTGCCGTATTGCAAGAGGAAATTAACATTCTGCGGATTTGACCGCAATTTTGTTGTAATTCTTTAAATTGTTGTTCGGCGATATAATTGGTTTCAAAAAGCAGCTCAAGCCAATACTCGGTTTCATAACATTCTTTAAGAGCAATCTCCATCTTAGAGATGAAATCATTCTTGCCTTGTGCGTAATTTGCTTCGTGAATATTCGCACCGATTGATGTGCCGCTGCGGAGTAATTGGTTGGTGATAACACTTTCTTTTCGTTCGGTCTTTATTTTTTGGCAAATCAAAACTATTTGCTTTGCAAATTCTTTGGACTTTTCTCTTATAATGCTGTCTGCCAAATTTATCACCTTTTTATCTGTAATACGCTGTAAAGAAGTATATACTTTTAAGTGATATTGCGGTAAAACCGCAATGATATTTTTTGACTTTGGTCAAAAAGTGATATTCGGCGGTGCCGAGTGATATGATATTTGCCTTTCCTTACTTGCCTCAGCAAATATCACTGCTGTAGGCAATATCACTGGGCGAAGCCTAATATCACTTGCCCAAAGGGCAAATATCGTTAAAAAAACCTCGTCAACGACGAGGTTTTTTTCTTGGTGCGAGAAACGGGACTTGAACGTGAAAAATGGACTTTTACGGACTTCCACGGAATCCCGCAAAGCACTTTGTAGAGCCGAATTATTGAATTAAACCTTCCACCGGCTCTCACCGGAAATAAGCGACAATCATATAATTCTGCGACAAATAAGCGACAACGCTGGGGAGCAGATAAAAAACATTCCCTGCACCGATACAATGATAACCGCGGCGAAGCTGGCCCATTTTCTTTCATAGTGGTATGTCCAAAATACAAAATCGGGCCGCTCCCCGTGCGGGCATATAAACACGCCGGGCATAAGGCGCGTTCTGGGCCTGTCCATGCTTTGTGCCGTGTCTGTGGGTGAAGGACGTATAAAAAGTAAACCCGCCACAGAGGATTTAAAGGACCTCTGTGGCGGAGGAGCTTTCGTGCCGGTGAGCTATTCGGTTATGACTTTCCATCTGCCGCCCTCGCTGCTCTTCGCCGATCGGCGCGTCAGTTATTCCCCGCTATTCTGATTATGAGAAATAATTTAGTCCCTTTACTGTTCGGCGTCCTCGATGTACTCCATGATATCACCGGGCTGACAATGAAGGAATTTGCAGAGCCGCTCGATGGTCCTGGTATCGATGTCACCGGTACTGGTTCTTATTTTCTGCCATGCTGCTTGACTGATAATGTTTTCTTTGCGGATTTGATAAGTGGTAATTCCTTTTTCACGCAACAGAGCGATGAGTTTATTAAATCTTATGGGCATATGCTTCACTCCTCTATCGGGGGCAATAATTTAAACCTCATACCCCCATGATGATAGTATACCCTAATATATGCACGTTGTAAAGTGTACATAGTATACAAAGATATGCACGAAAGATAGTGTATTATTACAAGGTAAATCACTTGACAGTACACGCGAAAGCGTGTATAATATATTCATGAAGTTAAGGGAAGCGCCATTCCCAGTAGGCCAAAGGCGCGATCGGATTCATGCGGTCCCTTAACCTCAGCCGAGCGGAAAGGCCAAAACCGAACGCCGAGCGCTGGCGGTCAAGAAGCAGCAGCACCGCGAGCGATCAAGCGCGGCAGGGAAGGGTAAGGCACGAAACGCCGCCAAAAACCAAAGGAGAGATTACGATGTCAACCGTAGAGATTACCACAAAAGCCAGAGAGTACCGCGAGATTCAAGCCATGATCAAGCAGCTGGAGGATGAGGCCGAAACCCTCAAGTCCGAGATTACGGCGCAGATGGAAGCCCAGAGCACAGACACCCTTCAGGCAGATGTCTTCACCGTCCGGTGGACACTCTACAGCAGCAGCCGGGTAGACACCACCGCCCTCAAAAAGGAGCTGCCCGACGTCGCCGCCCGGTATACCAAGACCACCGAGACCCGCCGTTTCCAAGTCGCATAAGCAAAGCCCCTTGTATCAGCAACCATCAAGAAGCGATACAAAGAGCCGCCACACCGGCCGGGGAGGGTGCGAGTAGATGATACCACACCCGCCCGGCCAAAATCAAGGAAAGCCGATGAAAGGAACTCGATTTGTGAGCAGTATGTATGAAATGTATAATCCAAATGATATTGGAAGACGGTGGCTGTTATTAGACGATGAGGGGAAATCAATGGTATTAGGACAACTTATGCAAGAAGAAAAACGCCGTGACCGGGATCTATTTCTATCGTTAAATCAAAAAAGTATTGAAAACTTGACAAGGCAATACAGCGAAAAGATAATTCCTTTTCCGTTCGCCCTTGTAGGACAAAAATA
>CAZTDA010000074.1:0-7956 GCA_964612155.1 uncultured Eubacteriales bacterium
GCTTCGCCGCATCCAGCAGCCCCGCGCCCTGGGGAACTTCGGCTGTGATATTTCCCGGTAAAAACGTTACGACTGCCATTATTTACTCCATTGTGTAGGGGCGAACTGTGTTCGCCCGTTTTCATTGTCGGGCAAACGCAGTTCGCCCCCCACGTTAACCTATTTAAGGGTCACGGGCGAACGAAGTTCGCCCCTACATTGCGCCTATATATTCTTATTGACCCAGCACCGATTTAACAAAACTCTGAATATCTCCGGCTTCCTGCGGGCCGACCAGCACCTTCCAACCCGGCAGATTCTCTTCCAACTCACCGCTGATCTGCGAAACATAACCGGGAATGACGATTCTGCGCGTGTCCACCATTTCCTCCAAACCCGCCTCTTTGGCGAATTTGGCAATCATCGCGCCGGAGAATTTCCCCGCCGCCCAGGCCGTCAGCACGCTCATGCCCTCGCATTCGGGCACCACGAGCCATGCGCTGATTCCGCTGTTTTCGATCTCACCGGAGACAAGGAAGTAAGTCAGCGAGAAGTTCGTCGTCACAAACACCTCGGAATTCCGATCCGGTTCGCCGATGGCATAAATCTTGGGTTCCACCTGAATCGGCTTCTGCGGATCGGTGTAGATATTCTGCCGCAGAGTCATCAACATCGCCATCTGCGCCTTGTTAAAGGTCGGAAGCACAATGATTCCGCCGTATTTATTCGTCTCGGTCACGGCCTGCCGCGCGGAAGCGAACAGGTCGTTGGAATCGATAAACTTTAAACCCGCGTAGCCGAGCGTTTTGACTTTATCCTTGATTGCCGCACGGCGGATGATGGTATTGGTCTGATATTGCTCCGCGAGCGAACCAGTTTGAAGTTGAATCAACAGCTCGTTAAAGCCCTTGCTTTTCAAATAGGCAGTCACCTGGGTCACACCGTCTACACTGTCTGCCGTAACCACTAAATTATGCGTGTTTTCTTTGGCAATCGCCATCATATCGTCGGCATTTTGCATGTTGACGCCGCAGATGACGCCGTGGGTACCTTTGAGTGCGACTGCTGCAGCACCGGCTGCCTCCGTAGTATTTGCACGGATGATGACCGGTAATCCGGTCGCTTCGTACGCCGTCTTTGCAAAAGCTGCGTAACTTTGCGCATCGCTGCCTTTTTGGGTCACGGCGACACAGCCGAGCGTCAAAACTTCACCCACGCGCTCGAGCTTATACTTTTTCATCTGTTCAAAGACCTCAGCCGCGTTGGCTGCGCCTTCGTCCACGTTGACCGCCAGCAGCGGCTGATTAACAAAGGTCTTTTCATGCCGATACAAGACCGTCTCTTCGCCCACCTTGGCAGTTCCCACCGTCACGGCTTTTACGGGCGGTTCGCTGTCCGCACCGAGGATGCTTTTGGCCTCATCGGATGCATACGGGCATTCGGAAAGATTCGCCTTTTTCGCGGCAAGCTTCATCGCAAACGCCAAACAGGTGTTGGAGCCGCACTCCTTGCAGTTGGTCTTGGGCAGAAGCTTTTGTATCTCTAATCCATTCAGTGCCATTTATTTACCTCCCGAGAAACTTGTTTCTCTGCCGTCGAGCAGCTCGCTGATGGCCTTCTTAACTTCGCGTACCGCTTCCGGATGATACATAATCAAGACATCCGCACCGGCGTGCAGAAGGGACAGGGAAGTGGACATCTCCCACATCACGGCGCGCTCGGCAAGGTCGCCCCACATCGGGAAGTTTTCCTCGCACGCTTTGCATTCCTTGAGTTTTGTGCACTCAAATCCCGGCGATACGATCAGCGGGCTGCAAAGCATCTTGTCGCCGCCGAGTCCGGACTGACGGATGCGCTCCATCACCGAATAGGAATATTCAATGCCGTAGCCGATGGCCGAGGTCATCGGGTCAACGACGATCCGGTCGGGCTTCATATCCATGTTGGTCAGTAGGATGTTCAGCTGTTTGGAGATATTGACGTCAATCGGCGACTGCGAAACCAGTGTGTGCCCGTAGGCGATGGCGGCACCGGCGATGGTGCGGTAATTGTCCTGCTCTACCCAGTTTAACAGCAGGTTTTCGCCCTCGCAGGCCTGTGCAATGGCCTTCATGACTTCGTTGTTTTTTTCGTAATGGTTATGTCCGGTAATAATCAACGGTACGCCGACCGCTTTCAGCACCGACTGTACCACTTCAACCGCCTCTTGTACGGTTTTATTGCCGCGCTCCGGATGGGTGCCGTCCAACCGTACGCTAATCAAATCCGCGCCGTATTTCTCGACACAAATTTTGGCCATCGCCGCGGGGTCGTGCAGCACATCTTTATAAATTTCACGCAGCGCATCGGGGTATTTGGCGCTGACGGTGTCGAATACTTCCATTGCCACGAGGGGACGGTTCGGCATCTCACCTTCCCACAGATGGAAGGGCATGCAAGTCTCGCCGCCGATGGTATAGGTCTTGGTGCGGGTGCCGCCCTCAGCCTTGGTGTTGCCGAGCTTGACAGTATGCACCGCTAATTCGCTCTTTTCTTTGCGCACCGCAAACGACTTAATCTCCGAAATCCGCTGAGCCGCGCTCACTTTGGGCGCAGCGACTTCCGCCTGTTTCGGTGTCTCTTGCTGAACTGCCGGAGCGGCGGTCTTGCCGAGGAACTTTTCCGCCAGCACATCGATGATGCTCGAAACGACTTCTTTTGTCACCGAAGCCCGCACTTCATCGGTAAGCTGTGCTTTGATGGCGTCGATATCCACCTGTGTAACCGCAGCGCCTGTCGTTGCAGCCGGAGTCGGTTCCTGAGCGGTCTTTGTTACTTCTTCTTTTTGTTCGGCAGGAGCCGCCGTCTGTGTTGAATCGGCTTCTTCCGAGGACTCTAAATAAATCCGCATGTCTTCCATTTCGAGTGCGGGATGCTTGACTTTTTCCATATAAGCCCGCACTTCTTCGGCATTGGTCGCAACGGTCTCGTCGGCGATCATGTCGAACAACTCGGGCATTCCGATTTCCGAAAAACGCAGGGCAAGGTCGTTCTTTAACAATTCTTTCAGTTCTTTCGGCATCCAGACCAGCCGTTTAAAGCCGCCCTCTGCCGCAATGAACTTTTTGGAGGTCAAAAACATCTTGCCGCAACCGATAAAGCCGGGGGTCTGCTGTCCGCCGCCGACGCTGCCCGCCAACGTGGAAAACGTCATACCGACGGGAGTTTCGCCCGGGAATTCGCGGTTGACCACCATCAAGCCGTTGCATTCGGGTACAAACGCGACAATCGCTTCAAAGCAGCCGCAGCTCGTCATCGGGTGATCCATCAGGGAGTAGGCGCAGAACGAATCGACCGTCTTGTGGCTGTTGGTAAAGACATAATCATTAATGCCCTTCCAAACGCCCTTGCGCGCGTCTAAGCACTCGCCCTTTTTCAGCGGTTGGTTGGGGCCTGTCTCGTCGATCTCATAGGCCGCTTTTCCGTCCAACCAGTTGTATGCGCCGCAAAGCCCGAGCCGTTCGGGGGTAATGACACAGACATGATTCGGGGCAAACGACTGACACAGCAGGCAGGAATAGAACGTGTCGACCGACTCATCCGTCATCGCTTCGAGACGGCGGTTGCGCTCGTCATAGACCTTGCGCGCAATCTTCAGGCGGTTCTCTACTTCTTGCAAATCGGTGATCAAGGTCACTTTGACCTTATCGACAATCGCGGGATAATCCGCCAAGAATCTGGCGTGAATGATATCGCCGTAGTGGCGCAGCCGGAGTCCCTTGGCGTAACCGTCTTTGGAAACTCTCGTCCAGACGATGTCGCGCTGACCCATGTGCCAAATGCCTTCTGCGCCGTTCACCAAATGGTGAATCTGGCGTTCCAAAATCGGCTCAAAATCGGGCTGCATCTTTCTTCCTGCCACTTCGACCCAAATCGCTAACGGCAGCACCGTGCCCGGTTCAACCTCGTCGAGGTCGGGTCCGATCACTTGAATGTCATTATCCGTGATCTGGTCGGTCTCCACGCTGGTGACAAACTCAAAGCACGGGGATTTGTTGCCACCGAATTCCGCGTGCACATTGCCCTTGCGAATCCGCTCGCCCTCGAACGCGGGGCCATACGGAACCGGGACGGGCACATCGACAACCTTGATCTTGCATCCGCGCACTTCAAGCGCTTTGGTGACCATCTGATCATACGGCACATTCGATACAACATGCTCGTAGGTGCAGATGCCGGTCGGCAAAATCTCGGGGATGTCGGTGTCTGCGATAACCGGGAAGCCGTAGTTGAGCGCGCCGGCCGCAGCCGCGTATTTATCCGGGGTCACTTCGCCGAACGCCAAAACGAAGGCGAAAATTCTGCTCTTGTTGTATTTGAGGTTTGCGGCAAAATCACCGGGCTTGACACCGCCGAACGAAAGCGCGGCGCGGTTGGCAAATCCCAACGCATAAATCAGCGCGGAGACATCGCCGCCGAAGGGAACCAGACGGGTCTCCCAACCCAGCTGAACGCCCTCTTCGGCCAGCTGTTCGGCAAATTGCTTGCCGTTCGTACTGCCCGCCATAAACACATAGAGGTTCTTTTGTTGGAGCTCTTTGGCGATTTTGACCGCCGTGGCGTTGTCGGGGGCAGCGCCTGTGATGGCCGCAAAGCCCGGCGCAGTACCGTCGACAAATTCAATGCCGCGTTCTCGCATGATGACGTCGCTTGCGGCGCCCAGCCAAATGCCGTCTACGGGATTGGGGCCGATGACATATTTGCAGGCCTCAATCACCTCGCACGCAAACAGCGTGGCGACACCCGCGTCCAGTGTGTTGCCCAAATAGGGCAGCCAAACCTCGTCGGCGGGACGCGCAGGTAGAAGCTCTCTGGCCTCTTTTAAAATCTCACGCAGATCAGCAAGCGTCTGCATTTTCTTTCCGGTAAACGAATAGATCACCGGCAGATAATAGTTGGTGTTGGGGAACGTGACGGGGCAACTCTCGCCTTTTTCCGCAATGGCCTTTTGGACCATCATCTCCGCCTTGACGACCCATTCAACAGCGCCGTCAATCGCGCTTGTACAAATCAGCTTAGACATCCATGCCCCTCCTGTCTTTCATATCATAAAGTTTGCGTTCGGTCTTCTTGTTGATGCCCAGTTTATCGCGCGCGTCATTGAGCAGTTTCATAATCAGCTCAACTGCTTGCATCGGGTCTTCGCAGACATGGAAGGAAGCGCCGAATAGGTCGGTAGCGTCTTCATGTAAGAACTTTGTGACCTTTTCGGAGCCGGAGGTGTAAAACGGATGTCCGAGGATAACGTCCACGCCGGACGCGACAAAATAGCTGCCGATGGCAATCGCCTTTTCGCTCATCCACTCAGGCGCGACGCCGACGGCAGGAACAGAAGCCAAATCGTCTCCGAGGCCGCCCTCGAGCACCACCTCAGTCGCCGCTTCCAAAATGCGCGAGTTATCGACGCAGCTGCCCATATGTAAAATCGGCGGAATTCCGACGGTCTCACAAATCTCACGCAGCCCTTTTCCTGCCATTTCGATACCGACCTCGGGTTTCAACATGCCCGCTTTACCGGATGCGATGGCGGCACAACCCGTTTTCAATATCAACACATTGCGTGCGATCAGCTCTTTGGTCAAAATGTTGGTGTATTCGTCCATCTTGCTCTTGGGGTTGTTGCAGCCGACGATGCCGACGATCCCCGTGATTCTGTTTGCGATAATCGCATCGTTGAGCGGTCTGAAAGACGCTCTGTACTTGCCGCCCAGCATATATTTAATGGCATTCACGCTGAACCCCGCAACCATCGGTTCACTCTGTTTGGGAATCGATATTTTTTCCGGATTGCGGTTTTTATAGTTATCGATCGCCCGCATCACCAGTTCCTTGGCGGACTTCAACGGGAACTCCTCGTTTAAATCCAAATGCGTCGCGCCGATGGTCTTTGCAATGGGTGTCGTCGAAACGATTTCGGTGTGATACGATTTCGCCACATCGGGCAAACTCGGCATGCAGCACTGCACGTCGATAATCATCATCTCCACCGCACCGGTGACGATGGCAAGTTCCTGCTGCAGCAGATTTCCGGCCACAGGAACGCCGTGGCGCATTAAAATCTCATTGGCGGTGCAGCAAATACCGGCGAGCGTAATGCCCTGTACGCCTTTTGATTTGGCATATTCAAGCACCTCGGGGTCCTGTACCGCGACGGTCAGCATTTCCGAGAGCTCGGGTTCATGTCCGTGGATGATGATGTTGGCGGTCTCCTGTTTCAGCACGCCCAAGTTGGCACGGCTCTTGACCGGAGCGGGCGAGCCGAACAAAATATCCGATACGATCGAGGCCGCTCTGGAGCCGCCCCATCCGTCCGCGAGTGCCGTGCGAAACGCGTGCATCAGCAGGTTCTTATAATCATGGTCAACGCCCATCGTCGTTCTATGTAAGGCCTCAACAACCATGCGGTCGATGCCCATCGGCATCACGTCTTTGGCTTTCCAAACGCCTTGACGTTTCACAGGCGCTAAATTAAGCGTTTTTAACGGTTCTTCCTGAGAGGAAAATTCGCCGAGCAGCAAGTTTGCCAAATCGAGCGCGACTTCCTCTTTGGTGCGCCCTTCCCGTTCGATTTTATACAGGTCAGCGGCATACCAAAGCGCTTTTTCGTCTTTGATGGCATATCCGTTGCCGTGCCCCTGCGCCACCTTTTTCAAGCGCAGCACCAGATGTCTGCCGTGGTCCGAATGTGTTGCCGTACCGCCTGCCACCGCTCGTAAAAAGTTGCGCGCCACAATGGTATCCGCGTCCGCGCCGCAAACGCCTCTCGGCGATTTGGGCGTGATACGGCAGGGACCCATATGGCAGTTTTTGCAGCAGAGGCCGCTTTTTCCGAAACTGCATTGATTCTTTTGCGAATCCATGCGGTCAAAACAGGTCTCGACACAATCGATCTGCGCTTTCACCAGCATATCAAGTGAAGCGCCGTCGGAAACCCTGCTTTTTAAGCTCTCATAATCTGTCGCCAATGTTTGCACCTACTTCAATCTTAATTTATTTATAGTTTTTGAATAAGCCGGTCGATGATGCTCGCGGTCTTATTCTCTTTGGTCATTTCAAAAAGGCATCTGCCTTGCTCCGCAAAAGCGGAGATCTCGGGGTCGTCCGGCAGCGCAATCACTTCATCCGCCTTTGTATCCGCTTTAATCTGCTCGGCTTTGGGCGGCAGTTCCCCGCGCACACGGTTCACAATGATGATCAATTTTTCGTATTTGATCTCCATGTCCCGTGCAAGTGCATGCAGCCGGGTCAGCGTGTTCAGCCCCGCATTCGAAGGATCGGAAATCATAATCAGCACATCTACTTTTTGAACAATTCTGCGGGATAAATTTTCAAGCCCCGCTTCGTTATCAAGCACGACATACGGATATTGACCGGAAATTTCCGCGATCACGGATTTCAACACATTGTTGGCATAGCAATAACAACCCGGACCCTCCGGCCTGCCCATGGAGATCATATCAAAGCCGTCGGATTCCACCAAGCTCTCTGCGATATTGAGCCGAAGCAGTTCCTGTTTGGAGATGCCCGCAAGCCCTTTTTGCACTTCTTCCCTTACTTCCTCGCGTACGCTTCCCACGGTTTTTTCTACCGTAACGCCCAATGCCGCATCCAAGCAGCTGTTAGGATCAGCGTCGATGGCCAGCACCGGAATTTTGTTGTTTTCGATCAGCTGTTTGATAATCAACGCGGAAATCGTTGTTTTTCCGACGCCGCCCTTGCCCGATACCGCAATTAAAATCCCCATACTAAAGTTTATTCCTTTCTGCAAGACGGGAATTGTGCCGTTTCGGTTTCCCGAAATTCGGGTCTTTCAACCCAAAAGGCACAAAACCTGCGTGAAAAATTTCATTTTTCACTCTAAATACCTTCAATCTTAGCAAATAATTGCTGCACTTTGGCCGACAGTGCCGGATACCGCCAAGCCGGTAAATCCGGGAA
>CAZTDA010000075.1:0-7952 GCA_964612155.1 uncultured Eubacteriales bacterium
CGCCGCCAGCCATAAGCTGCTTGATGCCCTGAGACTTGGCACCGGGGTTGTCGTTGCCGTAGCCTTCCATGAGGTTTACGACACCCCACACCGCAAGACCGGCACCGAGAGCGATAACAAGAATTTTGAGAACATCAACTGCCGAAGTGATAAAAGACATATAGTTTTACCTCCAATTTTTAAGATAAAGGGGAGAGTGCCTTTACACTCTCCCCATGCGTACACTGACTGAAAAACGATCAGGAGAACAGACCGGAGAGCAGCGGAATGAGGGTGGTGCCGATCAGAATAACGCCGCCGCCAGCCATAAGCTGCTTGATGCCCTGAGACTTGGCACCGGGGTTGTCGTTGCCGTAGCCTTCCATCAGGTTTACGACACCCCACACCGCAAGGCCCGCGCCGAGAGCGATAACAAGGATTTTGAGAACGTCAACAGCAGAAGTAATAAAGGTCATACATTTTCCTCCATATCAATTTTGTTTTCGTCGGCTTCAATTTCGCCGACATCGTAAAGGTCGAATTTTTCTTCGGGCTTGATGACGAGCTTCCGGCTTCGGTACTTCTCAATATCGAAGGCGTTTCGCTTGTCATAGTCGGACAGATACTTGTATTGCGGATGCTTCGTTATGTCGTACTTGTCACTGAGAAAAGGTCTCACGCCTCGAAGCTGCAAGATACATTTGCCTCCGTCCATAACAGCAAGCTCGTCCTGGCTCATAAGCTCCTTGCCTGTCTTCTGGTAATTCAGACCGTAGGAGTTGTTGTTTGAGCGTGTTTCGGATGTGTTGTACAGATCGATTGTCTCCTTGCCCAAGATTTCAGAGATTTCCTTGAGAGTGGATTTCTCTTTGCCGCCAAGGAAGAGCGTCGCATCGCAGTTGCCGACGATGGTGTCCGCACTGTCCTTGTACAGCGCCTTGAGCTGAGACTGGGACTGCAAAATAATAGAAGCCGAGATTTCCCGGCTTCTGATTGTGGCTATCAGCTTGTCGAACTTCGGTATCTGCCCGATGTTTGCGAACTCATCCAAAAGGCAGCGTACATGTATCGGAAGCCTTCCTCCGTATTCGTTGTCCGCTTTATCGCAGAGAAGATTGAAGAGCTGCGAGTACATGATCGCCGCTACAAAGTTGAAGGTGTCATCGGTATCGCTGATGATGACAAACAAAGCGGATTTGCGCTCTCCGAGCGTATCCAGCTCCAATTCATCATAGCTCATCAGCTCCCGAAGCTCGGCGATGTCGAAGGGGGCGAGTCGAGCGCCGCAGGAAATCAGAATGCTTTTCGCAGTCTTGCCAGCCGCCAATTTATATTTCCGGTATTGTTTTACTGCAAAGTGCTCCGGTTCCTCAGCTTCAAGCTCATCGAACATCTTGTCCACCGGGTTTTTGAAGGTTTCATCGTCTTCACGGGCTTCCGAAGCATTGATCATTTCGAGCAGAGTAGTAAAGTTTTTCTCGTTGTCCGGTGCTTCGTACCAGATATAGCCGATGAGTGCCGTGTAGTAGAGCTTTTCTGCCTTCACCCAAAAATCTTCGCCGGACTTATCGCCTTCACCTTTCGTATTGACGATAATCGTATTGACCAGCTTGAGGATGTCCTTTTCGGAATGGATGTAGGCAAACGGGTTGTAATGCAGACTTTTTGCAAAGTTGATGGTATTCAGGCTCTTCACGGCATATCCGTTCCTGACCAGCATTTTTCCGCATTCGACAAGAATCGTACCTTTTGGATCGGTCACGCAGTATGAGGAGTGCATCTGCATTAGGTTTGGCTTCACATAGAACCGGGTTTTGCCCGATCCGGATCCACCGATGACCATGACGTTTTTGTTTCGCGCATACTTCGGCTGCTTCGGACGGCTGTCCATCGTAAGCCTTTCGGTTTGCGTCAGGATGACATTGTTTTGGAACACGGGGTCGATGTACGGCTTGATGTCTTCGGATGTGCCCCAGCGAGCCGAGCCGTATTCAATTCCTTGCCGGAACTTCTTCCGGTTTTTAGCCTTCACATATACCAAAAGCTTGAGAAGCAATGCTGCGGCTGCACCGATCAGCAAATCCGTCAGATTGAAGCTTGGGAGCGGATTTCTGAAAGCCATGCTCAGGTTCGACATACCGGCAGAGAGCACGGAGAGCAGATCGCCTCCGGCTGCTGATCGGAAAGCAAACGCGACCTTGTCAGCGAAGTAAAATGCGAAGACATACGGGATATTCAAAAGAACGAGTTTCTTCATGTTCGGCTTCGTCACAGCTCAACGCCTCGGTCCTTTGTGTTGACTTTCTCCTTCTCCCGATGCTTGTTCTCCTTCGCTTTCTGTATCTGTTTGGAGAGCTGCTGACGGAGAGAAGGCTTTTCCTGACGCTTCACGGTTTTTGACGAAAACTCTTTGAAAGCCTGAGTCATCACGTCCACGTCCCGGCCTTTGAAGAATACGATGTAACGGGGCGGCAGCTCAGACATGTCCTTTTTGAGCGCATAGTCTATCCCGTACTTTTTCGCTGTGCGATCAAAGGATTTGATGTTGCCGTCAGTGACTTCAATGTTGGAGATAGCTGCATTCTGGGAGACAAGATGCTTGACCGTTTGCTTCCCGCGATAGGTCTTTGGCTGCGATGCTGTCTTCTGAGCCTTTTCAAGCTCTTGAACAAACTTCTTCAAAGCTTTTTCCAGCACCTCGGCACTGATCTTGCCGCCGCGAATTGCGATTGCAACGATCTTCGTTGATACTTCCTCCTGCATTAAAAACCTCCTTTCCTGAAAATAGTTGGTGCTGCCTCCGACTAAGGCGGTACACCGCTCGAATAAGGGCTGAAAATGATATGCACCTCCTTCCGGGCATAAAAATCAGCCGGAGACTTTTTCCGACTGTTACCACCTTGCCATATCGTGATTGACAAGAGCCGTGTAGTAGTTGTCCATCGTCAGGGATGCGTTATAGAGCGTGGTCAGAAGATAGCTTCTGATGTTCCTGATGTCTGACGGGTTCTTTTGCAACGTCTCAAAAACGTATTCGATATGGCTGCTGTTGAGCTTTAGGAATCGGCTTTTGACTACCTGCTGCGACATATCCTCACCGTTAATGCGGACTGTCGGATTCTTGGAGCAGACAGCATCAAGCATGATTTCCACGATTTCATCAAGGCGGTCTGCGTTATCACGGTTTACGAGAACTTCGTACTCAATGTTCTCCATGATCATCTCCCGATAGTTTTCTCGCTCATCCATCCCATCAGAGATTCCGAAGGCTGAGTGATTGATAGATGGATTATTTATTGAGTTCGTTTTTAATCCTTGGATAATTGATTTCTTGTTAGTATTTAATTGGGGCGGGTTTTCCAATGTCGGTTTTACCGTGTTCGGGTTTCCTGAATGCGGGTTTTCCGAAGGCGGCAATGCAGATTGCGGTATTTCAAAGATTGTGTATTCGATACTCGCAAAACTGCCGTTTTCTCTTCGACTTTGTTTGCGGATAATATAACCGGCTTTTTCAAGCTCGCTGATCGCTGACCGCGTTGACTCAAGCCCATCCGTGGAAAGCGTAGCCAGACCACGCAAGGAGAATTCCCAATTATCCGGGAAGGAAAGAATTTGAGAGAGCATCCCTTTTGCCTTGAGAGAGAGATTGCGGTTTTTCAAGTGATGGTTGCTCATCGTCGTGAAATCTCTTGTTTTGCTTACTCGATACACTGCCATTAGGTTCACCTCCTTTTGCGGCAGCGTATGAATACTTACTTGACCTTGACTATAATCGTGATTGTACCGGGAGAGTACGGACACTCGCGGAACACGCAGGACTGATGAATCCAGTACGGACGATGGAAACGGCAAGTCCGGCATTCGGGACAGATCCCATCGCAGCCGATATCGTAGTGGTCATAGGGCATTTCTCTCATCAGGGAATCAAATGCCATAGTGCATCCTTTTGGGTACATCGGGATAACCTCCAATCTGAGCAAAATAAAAAAAGCCCCCTCATTGTTCTGCTATGCGCAGTGCAATGAGGGGGCGGTTTTTTGTTGTGAACTTATATTTGATATTTTAAGTAGAAATCCTCAATAAACAGCTTGTGCCGGAATGACTTGGTGTTGATGCAATGTGCCTTTGGAGAGGCAAGAAACTCGGCAGCAGAAATCTTTGGGATGAGTAAGCTGCCCGAAATACTAAACGACTTGAGCTGTTTCTGATTGCACCATCTGATCACGGATGTCCGGCAGTAGCCTAAGAAAGTTGCGAACTCATATGTGGTCATCAAATCATTGTAGTCCGTCAGCTCGTTTTCAAAATACTGGCGGAGCAATTCGCATTGTTCCGGCGTAAGTGACATGAGTTTGTCTTTGCCGGTATCTTTGGATTTTCCGTACCCTGATCGGGTCAGATACCAGCCATCAGCAGCTCGGAACTTTTCGGGGCTGACAATCCGCTCCTGCATATAGCTGATGACATCTTTGGTTTTAATTGTGTAGCGACGGGTTTTCTTTTTTGAGTCTTTGCAGGGTACAAGACCGGTTTGCAGAAGAAAGAGCGCAGTCGCTTTGCTAATATGCGCCACCTTGTAAAACTGATCCTTGCTCATCGTTTTTGGATAAGCTTTTTTGATTTCCTCGTAATCCTTAAACTTCTCGATCATGCAGATTCCACCTTTCCATTTTCAGTTGACGGTAGGTGTCTCTGCACTGCGTTATCTATTAGTTGTCCTGTGGCGTTCTCTCCTAATTCTCTCCAAAGTGTTTAATTCTCCCCGGAATCGGCTCAAAATCGGAAAATATTCGAACTGCTTGCGGCGCAAGGGTTTTCGCGCTTTTGAGCGGCGAACAGCTCGTAAAACCTTGATTTTACTGGCTTCCTTAGCTTCCGCTATCGGCTGCTCAGGTCGCTGTTTTTCCCTAAAGTACAAATAGCGGACTTTGACTCGAAATCAGTTTGGGGGCAACTCCACGTGGGTTCGAATCCCACCCTCTCCGCCAAAACGAAAAGGCGTTTCGCGAAAGCGGAACGCCTTTTTGTTTTGTATTTTTCATTTATCTCTTTTCTCTCTTCACTTTTCATTAAAGCCTTTTAGAGAGAAAAATTAAAAGAGAAAAGAATCGGTGTTTTGCACTAAATTTTTATAAATTATCATCACAGTCGGCGGCGAAAATCCCCTCGTTGTTTTGACAAACATTTACGGTTATGTTATATAGGAATAGTGTTTTTACGCAAGTTTACTTCCGGAGGGCAAGCATGACCGATTATAACACATTAAACGCGCAGCTGCGTGCATTGATACAAGGTGTACCGCATTTTATTGCAAATCTCGCCAACGCCAGTGCGTTGATTTTCACCACGCTCGAAGATGTCAATTGGGCGGGATTTTATCTGTTTAAAACCGAAAAACTCGTCCTCGGGCCGTTTCAGGGCAAACCGGCGTGCATCGAAATTCCCGTCGGCAAAGGCGTTTGCGGAGCTGCCGTACAACGAGGCACTACGATGCTGGTCGAGGATGTGCACAAGTTTCCCGGCCATATCGCCTGCGACTGCGCATCCGCTTCGGAAATCGTCATTCCGCTTCGCGTTCGCAGCGAGATCATCGGTGTGCTGGATATTGACAGCCCGTCTGTCGGACGCTTTACACAGGCAGACCGCATCGGGTTGGAAGAATTTTCGCTTATATTATGTAATGAGTTCGAACGCACCGGTCAAGCGGTTCGTGTTGATTAAAGCCGATTTCAAATCTAAATCCCTCTGCCCATTTCCTCTGCGGCTTTCAGTTTGGGATTGCCCTTAATATCGCCTTTATCCGCAACGCCGCAGACCGTGACGATGCCTCCGTCGGCAAGCGAAAAATAGCGAAGCACTGCGTGGTACATCGTGATTACCGAATCGAAAACCAAGCCCTCATCGTCCGCGCATACCGCAAGCAAGCCGAGGGTTTTGACCCGAAAGCTGTTTCGGATGGGGTTATGCAGCCGGTCGATCAGGCATTTTAACTGCGAACTGACACCGTAAAAATAGATCGGGGTCGCGATGACAATGGCATCGGCAAGCGCAAGGCACTCATAACAGGCCTGCATATCGTCGTGCTGCACACAACGATGCTGTTCGTCCCGATAACAGGCGTTGCACCCGAGACATCCGCCGAGCTTCTTGCCGATCAACGAGATTTTTTCAACGGTATGTCCGGTGCTGCGCGCACCTTCGATAAAAGCGTCTGCCAAAAGCTCCGTGTTCCCGTTTTTCCGCGGACTGCCGACTATCACAACAATGTTCTTCATGCTTTCTCTCGCCTGCCTTTGCGGTGTTTCAATTTACGAATCAGTATAGCACTTATTATCAACCGGTTCAACAGAACCAACGGCACAAAGAAAACCCGGCTTATGACCGGGTTTTCTGCCGCTTTAGCGGTTACAGTTTCTTGATAATCCTCTCCAAGATTGAACAGGCGGACTTTTCGAACGCTGCGGCTTCACGGATATTCGCTGCAATCTCAAGGCGAACGGCCCGCTCGCAAAACTTCTCTTTTGTCTTTGCCGCACCTTGCCCGCCGCGCGCTTCCTGCATCTTGCAGACACACTCTGACGCGGATTTTAACAAGCCCGCGCATTCGGTGAAATCGTTTTCAAGCGCCGGATATTGCTCCGCCAGTGATCTGAGGTAAGAAGCGGCAACACTGCGGCCTTCGGAGAGCATGCACTCCTGATCTTCGTGTGAAACCACCGCTGCGAACAGATCAGCGCCGTCGGCAAAGCTTGTGTCGTCTTCGACCTTTTCAGCCCATGCCTCATACGCCGCCTGCCCTCCGAATTGAACCCCGCAGGTGCCTTCGTACGCCTCAATCCGCTCCTGTGTCATGAGTGTCAGCGCGTTTTCGAGAATGGTTTTTACCGATACCGGCGCACCGACTTCTTCGCCGACCGACATGATGGCCTCGGTGTTTTCCCACCAGTTGTCTTTGATAAAATAACCGGACTCGTCGAATTTCAAATACTCTCCGAACGAGCCGCCGGTCTGATACAAACTCCAACCGAGCAGACGCTCCCCGTTGTCTTTATAACCGGTCACGATGCAGGCCTCCGGCGGGCCGACGACGCCCAGTGCGATCACGGGACGCCCGCAGTCGAGTTCGGATTTGATGTGCTCTAGATAAACCCGCTTTGCTTTCTTCTTGTCCGATTCCTCGATGATCTTGAAACTGCGCCCGCCGCCGTAAAGGCAAGTTCAAACGGTTTCAGATGTTCGCGATAGGTGTTGCGGATGTCGATGGCGGCGTAGTCCCAGCCCTTGGCGTTCCAACGCTGACGGAACGCCGCGCCGGAAGACGCCATGATCTGCGTGTAGCCGATGTTCTGCCCCATATAGTTCAAAACCGCCTGCAAACACATGGAGAAAGGCGTTGCCAGCTTCTGGCCGTCTACCGTCACGCCGTAATAGACCTTCGGCACACCGTACAGAATGCAGCTGTCGGTTGTTTTCATCATTTCGCTCAATTCATTGACCTCCTTCAGTTTGGGGAGGGTGAAACGCGGATGATCCAAATTCAATATGACGGGTGCATACACGCCCGGGCAGATGATCCTGCGGCCGCACAGATATGCCGACTTTCGAAACGCCGAAGGCGACAGCCCGGTCTCGCGCCGAAACGCCCGCGTAAAAGTGTCGAGATTTGAAAACTCATACTCAAACGCAATCTCCGTGATGCTTTTCGGCGAGTGCCGAATTTCAAACGCGATATTGGCGATTTTGCGCGCAAGGATATAGCGCGACAACGAAATCCCCGTTGCCTTTTGATAAATCTCGCGGATGTGCCGATATGAAAAACCGATCGACTTCCCCAATTCGCTGTAATCGGTTCTGCCCTTGATGTCCCGCTCGATGCAGTCCGCAAGCGCCCAGATATAGATTAAATAATCCAGTGTTCACATCTCCTTTTGTGTGTTCTTCTTCCGGAAGTGAACTCATTTTAACAGACCGTT
>CAZTDA010000076.1:0-7907 GCA_964612155.1 uncultured Eubacteriales bacterium
ACCCCAAAAAAATTAAGTGTATCATTGGGTTTGTAGAGTTGTTTATCCACATAAATATATTTCCAATAATCTAATCTGTTAAATACGCTTGCGTCTTCATTTTTTCCCACAGAAACCAAGAGTTGATCGCTGCCTTTTTGCACACAATAGTATGAATTATCCGGGTCTTTCGTTTTCAAAATGCCTTGTGCGTCTGTCGTGCCGATATTTGCGCCGTTAATTTTTGACACTTGTGCTTCGGAAACAGGTAAAGATGTCGCTAAATCGTTTACCCAAAACAGCCGATCATCCTTATCACTCACCGCATATGCGCTCAGATCGGTAATCTGGAATAAAGAAATTTCTGTATAACCGCCAAGAGTAAACTCTGCCGCATAAAATCCCATTTGCAATATTTCCGGTATAACTACCACTCCGCCATAATCGCCGCCGTAAATTTCGATTTGGTTTTCGTAAACTTTGTTTAATGCCGAAGTATCAATTTTCGGACGCGTTTGCCCATCCCAAAAATCATAATTTAACCTGTCGCTTACCGCTTTGGCATAATTATTGATATCACTAAATTGATATATTTTTACGGAAATTCCGTTGCTTTTATCTACCTTGTTGATAAAAGACATGTCAAAGGCAGGTGTTTCCGTAGTCATAAAAGCATTATTTTCGTTTTCGATAAAAAATTGGAAATTATACTTTAAATCTCCTTCGTCGGTCGAAAACTTAAAGACATAGTCTTCACCTAATGTATGCGTACCCAAAGTATCTGCCAGTGTTCCATTTACGCAGACTTTATAAACTGTACCGTTAGTCATTGTTTCATCAGGAGCAAAACTATATGTATTTATATTTATTTTGTGCCAGTTTCCGTTAAGTTGCGGTTGAAAAGTAACTTTATCTTTTAATTCGTCACTATTTATATCATTTTTAAAAGTGAGTTCGATTGCGGAATTTACGGGTACGTTTGTGCTTTGATCCCGTGGAAGTGTTTTTTCGATGCCGAATTCTTTTTGTGTTTGAAACGCAAAACTGTTTCCTGATCGGACAGGAAGATTTTGTTCCGTTTGAATCGGGTCATAGCTAAAAATGTATACCGTATTGGTAGCGAGATGTGTCTGCGGTAATAATTTAAATTCCAATTCATTTTTCGTTTTTTCAAGGGTATATTCAATCTGCGGCGAAGTTTTAAGCCATTTAATAATCTTATCTTTATCTGTTGGTTCAGAAAAAGATAAAAGAAAAGCAGCTTCCGCCGGAATACAATTATTTTTGTCTGTTGCAAGGGCTTTTATGTTAAAATCGCCGAATGGCAAAACCGCAGGCTGCTGTGAATAAATAAATGCCCATGTGCCAACACCTGCAAATAAAACGAGAAAGAAACCCGCAATAAACCAAAAATGCTTTTTTTTGTAAAATTCCGACGATTTTGTTTTAATCTTTGCCAAAAACGTTATTAATTTTGTTTTTAACCGATTCGAAATTTTCTGATACTTTACTTTTAAACTCATACTTTATACCTCCGATATTCGTGTTGAAAATTGATGAAATAATTTGACTTTATAATATGAGCCAATGAGTATTCCGATGAACAGCTTGAAATAATCGGAGGCGTTCTCTATCGGTGCGATGAATCCGCAGACGACGACAATGATAAAGACGAGCGGGAGTGAGGATAAAAAAACATCTCTTAATACGAGTAATAACTTCATAAATCCTTCCAAGCCCCATAATCATTGTGAATTGGTCCACATTTTATTCTTTGTCGATCATATTTAAGATAAAACAAAAATCGAATCCGATACAAGCATAACATAAACCGGCTTTGCATGTCAACTTTTTCCGTCTAAAAGCAAGTTGAGAAGATATTTTCCGACTTGTTTTATTTGTGATAATATGGTAAACTTTGAGTTACAGACTTTTTATATTTGTAAAGGAGTGAGGCGGATGATCAACCATGTCGGAACAAAAACTCTTGAAACAAAAAGGTTGATTTTACGCAGATACGAGCTGTCTGATGCAGAAGATATGTTCAATAATTTTGCGAATAGCAAAAATGTCAGCAGATTTTTGTCTTGGTATCCTCACGAAAATGTCGAGGTCACGAAGAAACTTTTAATATCCTGGATTGAAGAATATAAAAACGATAACAGATACATGTGGGCGATTGTTTTAAAGGAAATGAATCAGGTGATCGGTTCAATATCGGTCGTCGGAATGTCGGAGAAACATCAAACAGCTGAACTCGCATATACCATCGGTGAAGCGTATTGGGGCAAGGGTATAGCAACTGAAGCAGTCGAAGTTGTTATAGCATTTTTATTTAACGAAGTGGGATTTCATAGAATTCAAGCGAAGCATGACACCCGAAATCCGGCATCAGGCCGGGTGATGGAGAAGGTTGGCATGAAGTTCGAAGGAACTATGCGTCACGAAAGGATTCATAAAGACGGTTCACGCGGCGACACAAGCATTTGGGCCATTATTCATGACGAATGAATACCGTAGTATAAACATTACTTGCGGTGAACCCCTATCTTTCATACGCATACTTTCCGCAAATATTACACCCGTCACATCAATCAAGCTGTGGCGGGTGTTTCAACACTTCATTATTTGAGGGCACTGTTTTGCACAATAATCTTTAAGTGATCGAGGCCTGAAAATTTTCCAATAATGATTCGGGTATCTCTTATTCGGTTTTTGTATATCAAAATAATCTTTTTTGATATTCCTTGTCTTGAAATTCGATTTTATGCCAACTTGTCTTTTTTATCCCAACCCGCTGCCCATGATTCGAAAGTCAAATCGGATATTTCAAATTCCGCAATCAATTGATTGACGTCGTTTTCCTGCCAGCGGTTGTTTTGTTTATCGTAAGTCAGATGCATCATATGCTGATATACATTCAGCTGCGCATGACGGCAGCCCTGCTTTTTGCAGACGCAACAATCAACCGACGTAAAAGCGTGTTTGCTGATTTCAGGAGTATTCAGGTCAGACAACGCGTTTTTCGGCTCATTTTCTCCGATGCGTCTGAGCAACTCGGCGGTGTTGCAGCTATGTATTTTTAAAACATCCTTGCGCAGATAGATATTGGAGTCACAATACGGACAGAATTTTCCGCTCCCGATCTGTACATAAAAAATTGCAACACCCGCAAAACCGAGTAGGGGAAGGGCTAATCCGAATATCAAAGACATGATGCCCGCAACGCCCCCCGCGGACCAAAATGCGATGGTGTTAATCAGTGCAGAGGGGACAAAAATGATAATCGATGTGACAACGGTGAGCCAGGTGCTGTTTCCTTTTCCCCAGACATTGATGAGCAATTTGAAAAGCGCGGATATTCCGTAGGATATCCCGATGCTGACGGCGGCATATATCACCAAAACGAGTATTACCCATTTGGCCAATAGAGAAAGTGTGAGAACAATGGGCAATAAAAAATATAATATTGCACCGAAAACGATTGACAGGAGCAGAATCGGAATGGCTTTTGAGATCGGAACAGCGCGTTTTTGATTCCATTTCGACTCTTTGGGGTCGATTTTCGGAAAACGGAATTGAAACGGCAGGATTTGTGTTCCGGACTTGTCTGCGCCGCACCACGGGCAAATCTCAACTTCGGCTTCCCATGGCGCACCGCATTTTTTGCAGTTCGGAATATAATCTGTGGTCGATACCTCATTTGAAGTGGCTAAGGAAGTGTCATCGTTTTGCATTTTCAAAATCCCTTTCTTGATTCATTTTTTGACGCAAGGTTATTTTGCCATCATTTGACGAAATTGGTTTGAGAGACTTCATAGAACATGATTATAACACCATAATTTTAATATTGCAAGATATTTCCTGAAACGCAAAAAAGCGGTCGGGCAGACCGCTTCTTGCTTTGGATTGATTCACTTATTCAAACTTCATGGAATATAAATCGGCGTCGCAGAGGTCGAAACGTAGGCGGACGGGCTTGCCGGAGAGGGCTGAGAGCGGTTTTTCGAAATCCACCGGGCGGCAGACGCTGTCGCCGAACAGGCGGGGGCTCTCATAACCTGGCAGGGGGGTGCCGTCTTGGTCGCTGATGGTGATTTTGACAAAACCGGCTGCCGAGGTCGCAAAGTTGACGGTCAGATGGCCGCCCGTGAACGTGAGCGGTTTGGTGGTCATCTGTCCGCCGGGATAACCGGCAGAGAGTGAGAAAAAACCGTCAAGGCGAACCGAATAACGCATCAATTCAAGGGTCTCGACGCGGTAGTGGTCGCCTGCATAGATCGAGAGTTCGTCGGGTTCGCCGGGGCGTTCTCCTGCGGTTTGAATCATGGCGTTGGCAAAATAGCAGTCGCCGTAATACCAGTTGTGATTGCGTTCGGGACCGGGTGCGAAAAACGCTTCGGACGGGCGGCGGAAGTGCAGGCCGTCACGCGAGGTCATAATCATCGCATCGGTCATCGCATATCCGCTGCGTCCCCACTGCTTGATGACGGCTTCGCGGTGTTCGCGGTCGGGCAGATACTTGAAATTCTCGGGGTCATTATTGCGCTCGATGTAGCGCGTCGGAAGACCAATGTACATGTGCGAAGCGCGCGCATAGGGGCGCACATTGTTGGTGTACATTTGAAAATCGGGTGCGTTTTTGCCGTATTTCAACTGTCCGTAATGCTTCCAGTGGATAAAATCCTTGGAACGCGAGTTGCGGATATCGCGGATACCCGTCCATTTCTGATCGCCGATATAGTTATGCAGATCACGGTAATAGGCCATATACTCGCCACGGTCGTGATCGTAAAAGGCCAGATTGAGCGAATCGAACGCTCCTTCTATATTGAGTTTTTCTCTTCTCGTGAAGTGAATCCCGTCGGGCGAAGTCAGCAGCACCAGTTCTTTGCAATGTTCACCGGTCAGCGCCTTGTATTTTTCATCGGGTTTGCAATTGGGATTTTCATCGATAAAGAAAGAGATGTTGTCCAGATCGCCCTCTTGAATGATGATGTTATTCTTTTTACTGCCGTCAAATTCACAAATGCCGAGTTCGGGGCGGGTAAAAGTTTTACCGTCGCGGCTCTCGGCATAACAATAACGGCCGATGCCGATGTCCTCTTTGCGGGTGAGCTGTAAATCGGCTGCACGATAATACATACGGTATAGGTCACCGTCTTTTAAAATGGTGAAGTACCCGCAGACATTGCCCTCCCACAGGGCATCGCAGGTAAAAGAAGTCCCTCGGTACTCCGGACGGTGCATTTTAATTTCGACGCGCTCGTGTTTGTCCCAGAGAAATTGATCCCAAAAGACCTCGCGTCGGTTGTTTAATTCGATTGGCATAAGATCACCTCGGATTTGATTATATCGGCGAAACGGTTCGGTGTCAAACGGTTTATCCGATCTGAAAAAAGAGTTTTTTTCTTCTGCGGAAAATGGTATACTTTAGTTATATTGTTTTGCCGTAAAAAGGAGTTATAGAAATGGAAAAGAACAGTGTTTTCTGCGATTTGCAATCGCTTATGAAACCGGACGCGCTCTCGTCCTCGGGTTGGCAGGCGGCGGAGTATGAAACAAAAGAGCACAAGGGGAATATGCTTCTTGCGCGAAAAGGGAGTCATGCGGGAGCCGTCACGCTTTCACTCGGCCTTAACGGATGGCATCGGATTAACCTTTGCCTTTTGCATATTGAAAGCAAAACGGTCACCTATTTCAAACTGGATTCCGACCGCTGTCATTATCCGATCTACTCGAGAAGTTCGGAAAAGGGCTGGGGCTCTTATGAGTATGTAGAAGAGGTCTTTTGGAAATGCGCCGATCTGACGGGACAAAATCTGACTGTCGAACATCATAACGAGTTCAGTTCTGCGTTGGTTTGGATTCGATGTGAAGCCATGAGCGAACAGGAAGTCGCTGAATATAAAAACGAATTTTGCAACAAAGAAAACAAGCGGCTGCATGCCTGTATCGACCCCGGTATTTACGACGATCATGTTTTTAACAGCATCAGCGATTACGGACTGATGATCAACGCCTTGGCCGACAGCGACGTTTTGTTCGCCTCTCAGGACGTCTCGCTGCAGCATACAGGATATGAGACCGAGCAGGAGGAAAAGAGGCAAGAAGAAATTTACCGCGAGATGATCGGCTGCGCACATGATCTCGGCATTGCGCTGTATGCCGCGAACCGAATGAATCTTGCGAATTTCTGTATACCGTACAATCATATTAAGCCCATCCGGTTTGTCGGAGAGCATCCCGAGTTCAATCAAGTGAACCGACGGGGAAAGTTATCAAAGGCGCGATTTCCTATGCCTTTGACGAAGTGCGAGAGTATCAGGTGAACTGGCTGACGGAAAAGGTGAGAGCAGGATTCGACGGCGTTTCGCTCATCTTCACCCGAGGGATACACATCGCTTTCGAGGAACCCGTGAAGCGGGCGTTTGAAAAGATTTACCCGGGTGTGAATCCGTGCGAACTTCCGGCTGCGGACAAACGGTTGAACGGCGTTTGGTGCGAATTTATGACCGCTTTTATGCGCAAGCTGCGGGCGTCGCTCGATGACCTTGCGGCACAGGAAAACAGAGAGAGGCCAAAAATCAACGTGCATGTCTATTACGATATAGAGAGCAGTAAAAATTTCGGTCTGGATATCGAGACCTGGGCCAAGGAAGGGCTGATCGACAGCGTCATTGCGTCCAACATGACGCATTATGAGGATCTCGATAACTGCATGAAAGCGGATAATCCGTCCGAGATTGATCTTGAGAAACTGTCTGAAAAACTTAACGATGTACCGATACTCCGCCGCAGGCACGGGAACGAAGTCGAAAACATATGCGGGAACATTGCGAAATATCGGGAGGTTACGGACCGGTACAACGTCCGCCTGTTCTGCGATCTGCCCTGGGAAGGCGGGAGGCCGTCGCTTTATCTCAACGCGGCGAAGCGCATGTATGAAGCGGGCGCTGACGGGATTTCGGCATGGGACAGCAATTTCCGGATTCCCGTGCTCCCGGTTTGGAATAGTACCAAAAAAATCGGCCACAAAGAGCAGATCGAACAAATGCTCGCCGAAAACGACGATTACGGCAAGCTTTATCGCATGATTTCGCTGGACGGGCACGACATCAGCGAATTTCAACAGAATTGGCGCGGATAATTTTGAAATACCGGTTTCAAAACGCTCGGATTTTCGGGCGTTCTTCTTTTAAAAAATTTTTTATAAACCTATTGACAACGTAACAATGTTACGTCACAATGTTACGGCGCTCGAACAAAGACGGAGGGGAGGTCATCAATTTAATGGATAAAGAGTTGATTTCGAAAAAGGAACTTCTCGACAAATACGGTGTCTCGTACGGTGCGCTGTACCGCTGGAAGCGCATGGGGCTGATTCCCGAGGAATGGTTTATCAAAAAGTCCGCGCCGACCGGTCAGGAGACGTTTTTTGACAAAGAGCTGATCTGTGCGCGGATGGAAGAAATCATCGGCTCGAAAGACGATGCCTCGTTAAAAGACCTTGCACAAAAATTCAACGAGACCGAAACTAAAAAACGATTGCTGATTGTCGGCACAAAATTCGGGGAGACCGGATATGATTTTGAGCAGATTACGGTCATAAAAATTAAATACGGCGACCGTGAAGTCGACATCACGCAGGAATTGAGGAGAAAGTAATAATGGTTATAAAGACATGGGTTCAGGAAATCTGTGCGGTTATATCAAAAACCGCGGACTTATCATTAAAATCAACCAACACAACACAGCTGACAACGAAAGGATGGTTATCATGAGTAAAAACGATATGCATATTTCCGGCAGCGGAACCATTGCCGCGGGCGAATACGGCGGCGTCCATGTGAGCGGATCGGGCAGAATTAACGGTTCTATCTCTTGTACCGACTTACATTGCTCGGGTTCGGCCAAAGCGGTCGGCG
>CAZTDA010000077.1:0-7885 GCA_964612155.1 uncultured Eubacteriales bacterium
GCTGCCCTACCACCATACTTACGAAGCGGTCAGCGGTATTCTGGTCTCGCTGCACCACCATTCCACCATCTGCATCAACGACAAAATCCGCAACGTCCAAAAAAATCTGATGCAGTATCACCCGTCCTATGTCTATTTAGTTCCGGCGTTTGCGGAATTTTTCTATAAAAAGATCAATGAGAGCATCGACAAAACCGGCAAGCGGCAGGATTTCGACAAAGCGATTAAAATCTCAGGTGCTCTGCTCAAAGTCGGCATCGATGTCCGTAGGAAGTTGTTTAAAAACATCCACAACCAGTTTGGCGGACGGCTCATCAAGATCGTCTGCGGCGGCGCACCGATCCGGCCCGAAGTCTGCGACTTTTTCAATGCCATCGGCATTAACCTGATCAATGGTTACGGCATCACCGAGTGTTCCCCGCTGGTCTCGGCCAATAACGACACTTTCAACGATCCGACCACCGTCGGCGTTAAACTGCCCTGCCTCGACATCAAAATCGACAGCCCGACCGACGACGGCACCGGCGAAATCTGTGTGCGCGGCGATGTCGTGATGATGGGCTATTATAAAAACCTCGAACAGACCGCCAAAGTGCTCATCGACGGCTGGTTTTATACCGGCGATTACGGCCGCGTCAACAAGTACGGTCAGCTCTTGATAACGGGACGCAAAAAGAACATCATCGTGCTCTCCAACGGTAAAAACATCTATCCCGAGGAAATCGAGGCCTACATCGCCCGCCTGCCCTACATTACCGATGTGATTGTTCGCTCAGACGCGAGCAAGCACGGCGAGCAATTCTCATTGATTGCCGAAATCTATTGCGAAGAGGGCATCGGCGACCGCTCGAATCTGGATGTGCTGGGTGAAATTCAAAGCGTCTGCGCGGGACTGCCGCCGTATAAGACGATTGCACAAGTCGTTATCCGCACCGAGCCGTTCCCCAAGACCACTACCAACAAAATCAAGCGCAACTATGCGAGCTGATCGAAGCATATTATAGGGGCGAACTTTGTTCGGCCGCATAAATCAATAATGCGATCAGTTTCTGCGTCCCCAATTCCCCTCTGTGGAGGGGTGCCCGCAACGCGGGCGGGGTGGTTCCCCCGCAGGGTCGTCCTATATAATCACTCGCTTTATGTTATCTATAAACCCAAGCCGCATGTAATCATAGATTGCATGCGGCTTTTCATTCCCAATTCTGAATTCGCCTATTTCCAATTTGCCAAAATCCCCGCGCTTTTCGCCCTTACCACTCCTACCCCAAAAAGATCCTCAGCGTCTCCGCAATTTCAAGTTCCAACGCATGGCATTTTATCAATCGCTCAATCAGCATCGTCCGCCGTTCGTTGTTGGTCATGGCGAGGACTTTGGAGTCCGAATACTGATTATTAAACCCGATTTGAGCCGCTTCTATCGCCAGATTCTTTAAATGCTTACAGAGCTCGGCAGCTTTACGCAGATCATCGCTCTCGCATTCCTCCGAATACGATTTTAAAAACTTGAATAACTGTAACCGGTTTTCGTATAACGCCAAAAAATGCGGGAAAATCGGGGAGGTAAAATAGAACGCTTCGTTGTTTTCGGCATTTGCTTGTTCGAGTTGCCGAATCCACTCGTCATAAATCGCCTGTCCGTATCCGAAATGCACCTTATCAAAGTTCATTTCCGGCGCGGGTTGGGTCTGTGTGAACATGCGAACGCCCTCGGCAAGCGCTTGCCTATAAATCATATTGCGGTCGGGACGGTCACCCTCGGGGCAAATAATCGTGATACCGCCGGTTTTCTCGCCGTTTTTTTGATACAGCTCAGGAACGAAAAAACTTTTAGCCATTAAATTGGAATCGAATTCGGCGGGGTTGTCAAAATCGAACGAGCAATTCAACCCATCGTTTCCGTGTTCAAACTTGTAACCCAGCAATTTGTTTCCGCCATCTTTATATCCCCAGAGCAAATAATCAAACGGACCGTTGCCCTCGTCGATATAAACCGTGTTTCCGCTGCAAATCTGCGTTTTAAACAGTTCCGTGATCTCCGTTTCCGAACAGCCCCGAATGTCCGGGTGAGAGGAGGAAAATCCATATGCCGCCATGCTCAAAGAGTCGTCGGGCAGGCAGTAAAACAATCCGAACGCATGCCCCGTCAAGACATTGTGGACGGCATAGTCGACGTCGTCGTTGACCAGCGCACCGCTGTCGTCACGCCGTTCGGTTCTGCCGTAAAAAAGCCCAAGCGCGGCGTATACGGCGGGTTCCACGTTGCTGTACGGCCATTTTTCCCCGCTGAAAGAAGCGATTTGGTCTTTCGGTTTGAGGATGAATTCCGGCGGCAGCTGTTGACTTCCACCTTTGACTTGCTCAGCCATCATTAAAATCTCCGGTCTTTCCTTTGGGGAATACCCTTCGGGGGATCTAGTAACAGGAATGTATGCGTAGCAAGTGTGGGGCGGGGTAGCATATTCGGCGTGACAGTGATACTCGACTTCCACATGAACATCGGGGTTCTGCACATAACCGTTTTCTTTTGCCGCGTTTCTCAACGGCTCGAAAAATTCATATAACTGGGCTTTATCTTTGCCGAGTAACGCTTTGGCATTTTTATCATCGCCCTTGACGCGAAGCCATAAGCCGCCGGGTTGTGTGAAGATGTCATATCGCTCATCTTGTTGATCGGTATAAGATTCATTCGCGAACATGATTCCGCACGGCTTGTCGCTGCGGTTGTAGTTGATTGAAAGCGACGCGCTCCAATCGGGATTCACTTTTTCTTTGATCGGAGCGGTTTCAACAAGCCCTTGAAAACGTTTCAGCGTCTCCCCGATGTTGGACTCGTCGGTGTTATTGGCGGCGTAATCGACGCATCCCACCCAAATCACATCAGGCCGCCTGACAACTTCAAATTCCACGCTTTTATAAGTTATGGTTTGAACCGGCTTTTCAATCTGCCGCGCGTCTTCCACCAAAGATATAATTTCAGGTCTCTCCTTCGGAGAATACCCCTCCGGATTGTTTTGATTGGGTTTCTGAACTGCTTCGCTCATTTGGACTCCTCCTTAATGCGAATCGGGAAATACAAATCCATCTGTTGATAACCCATAATCTCCTTCGCCATCGACGGCGTTGTGATATTCCCCAAACTGCGCCGTTTTTCCGTCTCGTCGAGCATAAAGCAACCGCTCTTTTCGACCCATTCCTGAATACCTTGATAGACCCGGTTATGATCTTTTCCGTCTGCGTCGACGCTGATCGCCACGGCGTATAAACCGCCGGGGAAATCGATCACTTCAAATCCGCCCGTGTCTTTAGGAACCTCCCCGACGGCATATCCCCACATAAAGCCGCCCTCTGGGGAACTCCACATGAAGTCGCGGGGATAAAATTGATCTTTGCGGTTTTTATCAAACGTAGAAAACCAATTGTTAAACCGCGTCATCACCCCGTCCGGCCCAAAGCTGTCGGGGCTGTTTGCCACGCCGGAGGTCACCATCTTGCAAGCAGGCAATTCCACAATCCGAACGGCGTTGCGTTCCTCGTTTGCAATCGTCGCGGCCGCCGCTTTGGGCACTGCGTTGATTTTTAACTCCATCGAATCGGCCAATTCCAAAATCGCAGGCCTCTCTTTCGGGGAATAGTTCTCCGGGTTTTGGTCAAATTTTTTCACAGCTTCACTCATTTCGCTTCCCCCTTTTTCCGACATGCAATCAAATATCCCAGAATGTTATAACCGGTCTCAGCCTTGTACGCTTCATCGGCAAACGCATATAATTCACTGCACCAACCCGACTCCGGATTGCCTTCATACCCTTGTTCGGTCATATACTTTTCAACAGTGCCGTGCGCAACCGACCAGATGTCGTCGCCGTCTTTATATTTATACCAGCAGACCGCAACATCGGTTGCCGGTATTTCGTGACCGGCGAACCCTTCCGGTACGGTCACATCTTCCTTCATAAGCACACCGACGAGATAGGAAAAATTCCCGTTTTTATTGATATCATAATACAATCCCAAATGGGCTTCCAACCGAATGGAGTCCTTTTGATGATCAAGATAAGAAAATGTGCCGTCCTTTTTACATTCGTCCCATAATAAACTGAGCGGCGGGTTTGCATCTTCCCCTTTGATGCCTTGTTTTGCAACGGGATATGTCACTTGCTTACCGACCAAAATCGCTTTTGATAAATGAATCATATCTTTTTTAAAGAGAAATGGTATGATTTCACCGTTAATACTGACACTTGAAACCGCTTCCGCTATTTTAATAATCTCCGGTCTCTCTTTCGGGGAATAGCTCTCGGGGATTTGGTCAGATTTTTTAACAGCTTCACTCATCTCAGTACCTCCTAAAAGGCCCTCAGGATTTCATTGCAGACGTCGCCCATTGTTCGCAGAATTTCCGCGATCTGCGCCCGGAACTCGTGTGTTCTGAATTTGTCCATCGGCGGGAAGAAACCGCCCTGCAACGTCCAAATCTCCTGCCTGTAATCCTGCATCTTTTGATACAGCGGAAGCAGCTTGACGGCCATCGTCAGATCGGGATATTGTTCGACCGCTTTTTTAAAAAAGTCAACCGCGGAGCTTGTGCAGACGCAGCAATAGGGAGAGCAATGCAAATTCCAGCAGATGCCGTTAAGCTCATCATTCGTTTTGTTTTCGAAATACGAATCATCTTCGAGCGTATCCGCCCAAATTTCAAACGCCGTTTTGCCGAAAGCATGTCTCCAGTCATTCAAATGATCTTTCGCCGGTTGAAGCGTCAAAAAGGAGGGAATCGCATCCATCACGCTTTGATAAACCTGACGCATATCGGGCTTTTCGATTTTATCACCCGTGAAAAACAACCCGTTTGTGGTATCCAACCCGCTTGTTATCGCCGAATATCCGTATTCATCCACTGAATCTTTCGGCAGACGTTCCGGACCGGGATAGAGGTTGACATATAACACATCATTTTCATCATATCCGCCGATCAGGCAGCCCTCCGGCAGCGGATCATACCGATTGCCGCTGCTGGTCGTAACATTACCCATCCCCCACGCTAACACGGGAATACCTTTGTCAACGGACTCTTTGATCGCATTCATGACCGCTCTGAAGTCCTTTTTGATCTGCGCATTGGAGAGATAAATGCAGTCGTATCCGAAAGCGGCATAGGCCTTTTTTACGAATTGCGGCACAAAGAAGTAATTGGTCACGCCGCTGTCGCATTGAACACCGTTCGGATTGCCCTTTTCGGCGGCATACAGGTAAGTAAAGTTATCGCCGGTAAAGTTCGCATAAAAATGAAAATCACTGATATCCGAACCGAGTTTTTTGCCCACCGAGCAGATCGCCGAACACAAAAAGTAATTCTCCCAATTTTGAATCTTGCGATACTCCCGTATCTTGTTTGAGGTGCGGGGCGGTTCTCCGCCTGCATATGGGTCGGCAATCGTGTCGGATGTAAAAGCCGCGTATTGCGCCATGGTGAGAATTTCGGGCTTTAATTTCGGGGAATAACTCTCCGGGGTTTGGTTAAATTTCTTTACCGCTTCACTCATGTTTTTTACGCTCCTTCAACTCTTCGTTCATCAGAACGCTTCTACTTTAACACAGTCGAATCTGTCCGTGTTATCCGTTTTTGTCAAATTTCTCTATCTCAGCAGTTTATACAAAGTCATCTTCACGCTGTCCGTGTCGTATCTGCCGTTTTGCGTCTCATAGACCGCAAAAATCGGATCGTCTTCGTGCGCGATGCTGTTGTTTTGCAGCCATCGCTGCAGCTTTGCCGCACCCACGCCGATATCCCCGAGGCAATCGTCGGGCAGCACGGCATAAGTTCCGGCGGCAATTTTCAGCAACTCCACAAAATCGTTTTCGGGTAGTTTAAACCCGTCGCCGCATTCCACGCCGCATGCCCAAACATTCCCCCGAGTGCTCACATAAAACCGATTTGAATTGCGTACCAATAACGGATATCGCTCTTGCAAAAATCCCATCACTTTTTCAGAGGCCTTTCGCTCGGCGTTTATGCCCGATTCCCGAGCAATCAAAAACACCTTTTCCGACTCTTGTGCAATGGCGATATGCCGCACCGTGCCGCGTTTTTTGACGGGCAGATATAGTTTTAATTTATACGGCTTTCCGTCCTTGAACAGATATTCCTCAAAATAGCCCTCTTCGGCTTGCTCGAACATGCTGCCCGAGAGCCAGACGTTATAGAGATAATTCCACCCGTCGTTAATCTCTCGCTCATTGTATTTCACCGTGCATACCGCGTATGTACCTGTTTTTCCGGAACCGTTTTCTTTCTCGGTCATCAGCTCATAGCAAAACCGATTTCCGATCTGTTTGCCGTTTCGCCCGAACACCCGCCCTTTGATCTCGCCGAGCGACGCAATCGCCCTGTCCTCAATGCCCAACAAGCACGAATCATAAAAATGCCGTGTCTCACAGGCGGGTAAAATTTCCGCCCTGACTTTGACAGCAAAACTGATTTCATCAGCCGTAAACGGATAAAAATAAAACCAGGTGTCCGTTTTTTGATATTCGATCGGCGTCAGCCCGACAAGGCCCTTAAATTGCTTGTGAAAGGCCTGCTGGGTTTCGTATCCGCTCTCGGCGGCAATCACATCAAGCGGCATGTCCGAACACTTCAGCCGTTCGCAGGCGTTGGAAATACGGCGCTTGCGGATATACTCTTTGACCGAATGCCCTGTATACGAATAAAAATCCCGATATAGCCCGCTCAGAGACACAAATTGTTCTTTCGCGACGCTTTCGGGATTGAGCTCGTTTGATAAATTGTTTTCGATAAATGAAACCACCGCATCAATTTCTTTGCATTTTTGCATAAAAAATTTCCTAACACCATGAAATTAAAATCCCGTCTCGTTTGGTACTGTTTGGTATTTTATCATGAATTTTATGAACAATCAAATGCTGCTTTTCTTTTTATTATGATTTCAAAATTTGAAATCGAAACAAAGCAAGCATTCAAAACACGGAGCGCTTTCCATGTGTTTTGGGAGATGTTTTCGCTTTTTTGTTCACTTCAACTTTTCAATCTGCGCATAATAAACCCCGGAGTTCAATGAACGAATTCTTTGAATTCTGCGGAGTTCATTTCGAAAGCAAAAGTTCAATTTCGAATGAATTCCATGCTCAAATTGTCAAATAAAATACAGGCAGGTGTGAATTTGAAACCAACATTCAAAAAAACATTGTCGGTTGTTTTGGCATCAATTTTGCTGTTTATGATATCCGCCTTCCCGATGGCGGCGCAGACAACCACCTATAAAGTGGTCAGCGGCGACTCGATGTGGAAGATCGCCGTCCGTTATCAAGTGGGTGTCAGTGAGATTATTGCGGTAAATCCGCAGATCTCAAACCCCTCCATGATCTTCCCGGGGCAAATCATCACTATCCCGCTGCCAAACGCCTCCGTAGTCGCCTTTGAGCAGGAGGTCGTCAAGCTGGTCAACCAGACCCGAAAAGCCAACGGCTTAAAGGAATTGACCATCAACTGGGAATTAGCCCGTGTGGCGCGTTATAAGTCGCAGGATATGCACGATAAACACTATTTCTCGCATACCAGCCCGACTTACGGCACCCCGTTCAACATGATGAAAAACTTCGGCATCACCTATCGAACCGCCGGTGAAAACATCGCAATGGGTTATACCACCCCGCGCAGCGTCTTTGACGGCTGGATGAACTCCAGCGGTCATCGCGCCAACATCCTGAACGCCGGCTACACCCAAATCGGCGTCGGATTCTTCGAAGAGGGCTATTACTGGACCCAAATGTTCATCGGGTAATGATTTTAATTGATTTTTGTTTATAAAGATTTCGCCGTTCTGTAAAAGAGCGGCTTTTTTTATTAGGTGAAGTCACTTGCCGCTTA
>CAZTDA010000078.1:0-7885 GCA_964612155.1 uncultured Eubacteriales bacterium
GCAACGATTCCGAGTTCCGCAGCGGCGGTGTTGACTTCAGCCATGAACGCGCCGAGCAGTGCGATAACGGTGAGACCCGCGGCCGAGATTGCAAAGCCCTTGGTAACGGCTTTGACGGTATTGCCGGCGGAATCGAGTTCATCGGTGATGGAAAGGACGTCGTCGCCCAGGTTGCCCATTTCGGCCAGGCCGCGGGCGTTGTCGACGATCGGGCCGTAAGCGTCGTTGCTGACGATCATTCCGACAATCGACAGCATGCCGAGAGCAGCCATAGAAATGCCGAACATCGCATACCCATCACCAATGGGTGCGCAGAGTTTATAAGCAATCAACGCAGATGCGCCGATACCGATCATAGCCGGGAGAACGCTGAGCAGACCGTAGGAGATACCGGACAGAATCGTGAAAGCAGGGCCGGAACCGCTGGCGTGCGCCACGAAGTGAACCGGCTTTTTGGAGTCGTCCGTGAAGTAGTCGGTGGTGATGCCGATGATAACGCCGACGATCAGGCCGACGACACAGGCGCCCCAGATGCGCCAGTTAAATCCGAAGAGCGCGGTCGCTCCGGCGGAGAGAACGGTAAAGATACCGGTTGTGACATATGTACTGGAGTTAAGCGCCCTGGTGGGGTTCCCTTTTTTTCCGATTCGAGCGGTCATAATGCCGATGATCGAAGCCAAAAGACCAAGCGCCGCAAAACAAAACACCATTGCGGTGTTGGTGGTGTTTCCTTTGTCGAGTGAAGTGGCCAAAACAAGGGAAGCGGCCATCGACGCGACGTTGGAATCGAACAGGTCAGCGCCCATTCCGGCAACGTCACCGACGTTGTCACCGACGTTGTCGGCGATGACGGCGGGATTGCGCGGGTCGTCCTCGGGGATTCCGAGCTCAACTTTACCGACCAAATCGGCGCTGATGTCTGCGGTTTTGGTGAAGATACCGCCGCCCGCTTTTGCAAACAGAGCCAGCGAACTTGCGCCGAAGCTGAAGCCGAGCACGACCGTGGCATCCTTAGTGATCAGATAGACCAACGTGACACCCAGCAAGCTGGCGCCGACGACGGCCATTCCCATAACGGCACCGCCGCGGAAACCGGCCATAAACGACTTCTTAATACCTGTTTTAGCGGCCTCGGCGGATTTTACGTTGGCAATGGTTGCGACTTCAATACCGATTTTCCCTGCGATGGCAGAGAAAGCGGTACCCATGATGTACGCAATCGTCATCAGGATATTATTCACAATATTACCTTTCCAAATGGGGGACGGAAGGAATACCAGAATTAAAACCGCTGCTACAGCGGCAAATTTGGCAAGAACCAAATATTCTTTGCGCAAAAATGTTCTTGCGCCTGCTTTGATCAGATCGCCGTTCTTTGCGATGATTTTGTTTTCAGACGGTTGGCGTTTTACCCAAAGGTACAGCCAAGCGGCGAAAGCAAACGCCACCAGCGAAATAAGAATCGACGAGTACATTGCGATTTGTTCCATGGAATGGCCTCCTCAAAATTTGTCGAACCATATCATATACCTATCTGTATAAAAATACAATAGAAAAAAATAAGAATTTTTCAACCTTAATAAATTTAAGTGTTTTCGCTTCTCCTTACAGTACAGTATCATATATCGGTTAGCCGGTTTTGATCCTCTGTTTGCAAAATTTTTAAAGAGTCAGATTATTAACTGTATTTTTTGTTTATTAGATGTGATATGTGTCGAATTTTGCTCTTTTTTACAATGTACATTTATCATACAATGTGATATAATCCCTTTTGTAAAACTTTCAGAAAGGTTTACTAATGAATATCTCATTTAACGAATTCATTTCACAGCTCATCTCAAACCCGTTGCTGCTCATCACCGCCCTGCTGACGTTGGGCGTTATTTTGGTCAATGGTTGGACCGATGCACCGAATGCCATTGCAACCTGCGTCTCGACCCGTTCAATGAAAGCACCCGCCGCCATTATGATGGCCGCCGTATTCAACTTTTTAGGCGTGCTGGTGATGACGATGGTCAATTCCAAAGTCGCTATGACGATTTACAACATGGTCGATTTCGGCGGAGAGACCAAAGATGCGACAATTGCCCTGTGCGCGGCGCTGTTCGCGATTGTCATATGGGCAACGGCAGCATGGTGGTTCGGCATCCCGACCAGCGAGAGCCATGCGCTCATCGCGGGCCTCTCGGGCGCCGCCATCGCACTGCAGAGCAACTTGTCCGGCATCAACTTTTCGGAGTGGATAAGAGTCCTCATCGGGCTTGTTCTCTCCTCGGTTTTGGGCTTTATATCGGGCTTTGTATTTGCCCGTTTGATAGAAATTATTTTCGCGAGATTCGACCGGCGAAAAATGAACCGGGTTTTCGGTAAAGCGCAGGTGGCCGGAGGCGCCGCAATGGCTTTCATGCACGGCGCGCAGGACGGTCAAAAGTTCATCAGCGTCTTCCTGCTCGGCATCTTTATGGTCAACGGTCAGACCGAAGTTAAAGATTTTGCAATACCGATCTGGCTGATGCTTCTCTGCTCTGCGATCATGGCGCTCGGCACCTCGATCGGCGGATATAAGATCATCAAATCCGTCGGATGCGACATGGTTCACCTCGAAACTTATCAGGGCTTCGCTGCGGATCTGGGCGCGGCGGGCTGTTTATTGCTTTCCACACTGACGGGTATCCCGGTCAGCACGACACATACTAAAACAACAGCGATCATGGGCGTCGGCGCCTCTCGGCGGCTCTCGGCGGTCAATTGGAAAATCGTCAAAGAAATGTCGACTGCCTGGATTTTGACTTTCCCGGGCTGCGGTCTTTTGAGTTATTTAACCGTCAAACTGTTTATGTTAATTTTTTAAGTTGAAAGGAAGACATATGATATGGGGAATCTTAAAATCAGAACGAAAGAATTCAACTATTTCGAATGTTTTTGCGAAGTCGCAAAAATTGCCGACGACAGCGCGTCTTATCTGAATCAAGCCATACTTGATTTCGACGTATCGCGAATTCCCGAACACGCCGAAAACATGCACAAGCTCGAGAACGCCGCCGATATAAAAAAACACGAGCTGACCAAGAAACTTGCGCATGAGTTCATCACACCGATTGAGCGCGAAGATATCGCAACCCTGTCGCAGCAGCTGGATAACATCGTCGACACAGTCGAAGACGTCATGCGCCGCATTTATATGTTCAATGTCACCGCTCTGCGCCCCGAAGCCATCGAGTTTTCTCAGCTTATCGCCCGCAGCTGCACGATGTTTTCAAAATTAATGGACGAGTTCCCGAATTTCAAAAAATCTAAGACCATTAACGACCTGATCATCGAAATCAACACCCTCGAAAACAAAGGCGACAAGCTGCATGCCGATTCGCTACGCAGATTGTTTCTCGAGCCCGCCGCCCCTGACGAGCGGCTGGTCTGGATGATGATTTTTGACTCGCTCGAAAGCAGTTTGGATGCCTGCGAAAACGCCGCTGACCTAATCGAGAGCATTATTATGAAGAATACTTAATTATTATTAAGTGAACAGTTAAAAGTGAAAAGTGTACAGTGACATCTCCGAACCTGTAGGGAGCGACGCCCTCGTCGCTCCGTATGAGTAAAAAATACCTCTTGACAATTGAGTGTTTATTCAACTATAATAATTATACAGTTGAATAAATGTTCAACTGTTTTTAAGGAAGGAGATTTATGTCCAAAAATGAATTCATTTGCGATTGCAATATCGTCCACGGCGATGTCGTTTCCAAGGTCAACGCGCAAATGCTCGATGCTGAAAAATTTGACCGCCTCGCGGACTTTTTCAAGGTCTTCGGCGACGTCACGCGCGTGAAAATTTTATGGGCGCTCGACCAAAGCGAACTCTGCGTCTGCGACCTCGCCAATATCCTCAGCATGAGCAAATCGGCGGTCTCGCACCAATTGGCGCTGCTGCGAAAGGCCGATCTCGTGCGCTTTCGCAAGGAGGGGAAAGAAGCGTATTATTCTCTCGCCGACAGTCATGTTAAAAATATCACCGAAACCGGCCTCGAACATATCAACGAATAATTCGTGAAGCCAACGCGGTTAGCGGCTTCACATTGAGTAAAACCACTTAATTTTTTTAATGAAAGTAGTTTTACTTGAAAAATAAAAAATTGATAAAGGATTACCGTTATGGAAAAAGAACAAAAATTCGTTTTGCCACGAATCATCATCAGCGCTGTTTTATTGGGCGTTGCGTTTGTTTTCTCACTTCCCGAAACGCTCGAAATAATCCTGTGTATCGTCGCTTATCTGATCGCAGGCGGCGATGTCGTCTTAAAAGCAATCAGGAATATCCTTCACGGCGAAATTTTTGATGAAAACTTTTTAATGTCCGTTGCCACCATCGGCGCAATCGCCATCGGCGAATATCCGGAGGCGGCTGCCGTGATGCTGTTTTATCAGATCGGCGAATTCTTTCAGGAGATGGCCGTTGATAAGAGCCGCGCGTCCATCGGCGAGCTGATGGACATCCGTCCGGAATTTGCGAATATTGAATTGAACGGCGAATTGAAGCAAGTAGCGCCCGATACGGTCGAGACCGGCACGATTCTCGTGGTCAAACCCGGTGAAAAAATCCCGATCGACGGTATTGTCACCGAGGGCACTTCCTCTCTCAACACCACGGCGCTGACCGGTGAAAGTTTGCCGCGCGACGTGCAGGAAGGCGACGGCGTTTTTGCGGGCTGCGTTAACCTCTCGGGGCTGCTGCGGATGAAAACCACGGGTACCTTTGGCGAATCGGCGGTCGCAAAAATTTTGAATCTCGTCGAAAACGCCGAGAGCGGAAAAACAAAAAGTGAAAAATTCATCACCCGTTTTGCGCGGGTCTATACCCCGATCGTCGTCATCGCCGCGCTGCTTTTAGCCTTTATCCCTTCCCTCATCACCGGGGACTGGATTAACTGGGTGCGCCGCGCATTAATCTTTTTGGTCATCTCCTGCCCCTGCGCGCTGGTCATCTCGGTGCCGTTGTCTTTCTTCGGCGGCATCGGCGGCGCTTCGAAAAAAGGAATTTTGGTCAAGGGTTCGAACTATTTGGAGGCCCTTTCAAAGGTCGAAACCGTTGTGTTTGACAAAACCGGTACACTGACCAAAGGCACCTTCACCGTACAGGCCATTCACCCCGAGATCATCTCCGAGGAAAAGCTGCTCGAAATCGCGGCGATGGCCGAGAGTTATTCCGACCACCCGATCTCACTTTCACTTCGAAGCGCCTACGCACGTGCGATCGATAAAGCCCGAATCAACAACGTCGAAGAACTGGCCGGACGCGGCATCAAAGCCGTCGTGGACGGCTCAACCATCTATGCCGGCAACAGCCAACTGATGGAGCAAGCCGGTGCGCAGTGGAAACATTGCGACCATCAGGGCACGATTGTCCATGTTTCCGATGGCACGGAATACATGGGACACATCGTTATTGCCGATGAGATCAAACCCCAGTCCAAAGCGGCGATTTCCGCGCTCAAAGCCCTCGGTATCAAAAAGACCGTGATGCTGACCGGAGACCGGGAGGCCGTCGGCAAAGAAGTAGCCGAAAAACTCGGGCTCGACGAAGTACACGCCGATCTGCTGCCCGCCAGCAAAGTCACACAGGTCGAACGGCTGATGAGCGAAAAGAGCGCAAAAGGCAAATTGGTATTTGTCGGCGACGGCATCAACGACGCGCCCGTGCTCAAACGCGCCGATGTGGGCATCGCAATGGGTGCGCTCGGTTCCGACGCCGCCATCGAAGCCGCCGATGTCGTGCTGATGGACGACAACCCCGAAAAGATCGCGCAGGCCGTCAAAATCTCCCGCAAAACCCTCTCCATCGTCAAGCAAAACATCATTTTCGCACTCGGCGTAAAAGGAATCGTACTCTTGCTTGGTGCTCTCGGATTCGCAACTTTGTGGGAAGCCGTTTTTGCCGATGTGGGCGTCGCATTATTAGCTGTCCTGAACGCTTTGCGCGCCATGAAAAGCAAATAAACCAAAATAAATGATAGAAATTATCGTCAGGCACTCTATAACGCCCGCGTCACGACGCGGGCGTTACTTTAATCATAAACACTTCCTTTTTCTTTCCGCACACGTTATAATAAATAATGAATTCGCACGGGAGGGTAAACAATTAAATGAGCACCAAGGAGAGCAACGAGATTACCGTAAAAATCACCTGCGGACTTGCGGAATTTTATGCGTTGTTAGAAAACAAGGGTTTTATACCCGCCGACCGCTTCTCTCTGGACGACACTTATTTTATTCCGCCGGACTTGAATATCACTGCCCTGCCCGCCAGAGATATCCTCTGTAAAGCCGTGTTGGTTCGGGAAATATGCGATCCCGTTACAAACCGAATTATCCGAAAGCTCACTTATAAAATAAAAGAGTTCGGCACCTCGGGCGACATTATACGCCAAACCGCGGTCAACTGCGAAATTCTAAACGCGGAGGACGCGAAAAAACTGCTCTCGGCACTGGGTTATCGGGAACTCATGCGCATTATCGAAGACGATATCGTCTATCAAAAGACGGCTTTTCTTTGGCCGTCAAGGACATTCGCGGAGGGGATAAGCTCATCGAAGTCGAAACAGAACCCGACAACACCGATTTGGACACCATTGAAAAGTTGAAGCAAAAACTGCTTGCGCTGCACTTGCCGATCGATCAAAGCGACTTCTTTGTAAAAAAGGCAGAAGTCGTGTTAAATAAAATTCTAAGAGAAACTGATGAGGGGAACGCGCTATGAAATTCGGAATTTATTACGCCTACTGGGAGCATGAATGGGGCGGCAACTTTGTCCCCTATATCGAAAAGATCAAGCGGCTCGGTTTTGACATCCTCGAGGTCGCCTGCGGCAATTTCTATCTCGAAAACAGCGCCTTTTTTGATGAACTGCGCCATGTTTCCGAAGCATACGGCATCACCCTGACCGGCGGCTACGGCCCCCGCCCCTCACACAATCTCGCCTCAACCGATACGGCAGCCGTGGAAAAAGCGTTTGCCTTTTACGAAGACATGTTCAAGAAGATGGAGCAAGCCCGAATCGGTTCCATCGGCGGCGCATTATATTCCTATTGGCCCGTCAACTTTTCCGGCGAACTCGACAAGCCGGGTGATTTCGAGCGCAGCGTCAAGAGCATGAAACGCCTTGCCGACATGGCGGCAAACCACGGCATCACGTTGAATATGGAAGCGCTCAACCGCTTCGAGGGCTATCTGATCAACACCGCAAAAGAAGCCGTCGACTATGTCAAAGCCGTTGATAAACCGAATGTCAAGGTCATGCTCGATACGTTTCATATGAACATCGAGGAGGACTCTTTCACGCAGGCAATCGAGCTTACCGGAGACCTGCTTGGGCATTTTCACGTTGGCGAAGCCAACCGCAAGCCGCCGTATGAAACAGGGCGTATGCCGTGGGCAGAAATCGGAAAAGTACTGAAAAAGATCAATTACACCGGCAATATTGTTATGGAGCCGTTTGTGCTGCCGGGCGGTCAGGTCGGAAAAGACATCTCCATCTGGCGCGACATCTCCGAGGGCGCGACCCTCGAAGACCTCGACCGTGCCGCCGCCGACTCCGTGGCGTATTTGCGCAAGGTTTTTAATCCATAATTTCGAGAAAATATCAATTCTTTAAAATTGGTTGGAGCACTGAGGTGATTGATTTGAAAAAAGGTAATTTATTTTTTTCCATTATCTCTACTTTGCTTTGCATTTCGATTTTGTTTTACTCAATGACTTCATGTACTAATACGAATCCTGATTCAGACGAATACCCTGTTTATACGTCTGTTATGGATCCATGTAATAATACATATGCAGTCGATATCATGCGAAAAATCGATGAGTATGATATTAAATTCGTATATGCAGG
>CAZTDA010000079.1:0-7795 GCA_964612155.1 uncultured Eubacteriales bacterium
CACTCGATTGCAACACATTTGGTTGATTTGCAGACGCTGCCGCCATCTTTTTATACACGCTGTCAAACAATCCTTTAAATTCATTCTTGTATTGATCTTTGACCGAATACTCCGTGGTGCTGTTCTCGTAATCCAAATGATACTTCTTCAACAATTCTACCGCTTGACTGAAGGCATCATTGAAATTCCTGTCGGTTTTATATTTTTGGGGATCAAATTTTTGGTTTACCATACTGACCAGTTTCATATACGTATCAAAAAAGGATATGTAATTCTCTCCGCTTCGCTTTTTACTGTAATACTCCTTTACGGCAGCGTCAAGCGCTTTCTTTTGGCTGTCCGAAAGACCATCATATTTATCTTGATAGATCAATCTTCCGTCAATGTTATACTTTACGGTTTTATTCTCCATATCTTCTGCCCCCATATTAGGGACGTATACATCATCTTCTGCCCCCATATTAGGCACTTTGATATCATTATCCGCCCTCACATACGGCACCGTATCGTTTGACCTGCTGTCCGCCGCAATCTTTGCATCCGTCTCTCCGGCTTTATACATTTTCTCGATCTCATCAAGGAAATTCCCCGCCGCATCGGCTCTCAGCTCTCTTGAAAAATCCTGCCCATCCAATCCTGCTTGATAGGCCGCATATAAGTACGCGCTCCTCGTCCCGAAAACATCCGGGTTCGGCTTGATAATCTCACCGAGCGCGGTTTGTGTTCTTGTTCAAACCTGCGGTATCGGCATTCGGCGCAGCCCCCATATTGGGCACATACTCATTCGTCGTCTGCATTCCCGCACTGTTGTTTCCGGTGGTCTTAACCGGAGTATACCCTAATATTTCCGTGTTGTCAACAGCGTTTCGGCTGCTATTTGTCGAACTCTGACTTTGATACGGGTCACCCATACCGGGCAGCTCCGGTGCGGTATATCCCGAACCCAGCAACCCCGCTTCTCTTAATTCATGAATGCGTTTTCTCAATTGATCCAAACTCATTTTCATTCCCCCTATAATTCAAAACCCTCGACTCGGTCACGCGATATCTGCACCTGCTTCCATAAAAAATCATAACACTAATGAAACTTATATTGCGACCCCAATCGGCATTTTAATATTTTGGCTTAAAATAACCATTTTTCTGAGCTTTAAGTATTTGCTTTCATATCATTTGAACACCCATTCAAGATATGTCAGTGATCTAATGCACACCCGACTTGATATTAATCAAACCTATTTTCTTTTTTACACGAAATACGTCCACTTTTCATCCCCCTTTTTGTCTGTTTTCCCAAAATTGTAAATCTGCGACTTAATAATTCAAATATGATTTGACAAATCTCCAAACATCCTATAAAATTAATATTTAATTTCATCTTTTCCCGATATCGCTCAAAGGAGGCGTACATAATTATGGCATACAATCCCAGACCCGAACGCACCGAGGAAGATAAAAAGACCGTATACTTTTCCGAAAACACCAATGTGTTGGAACAATCGGTCTACGAATATCAGCTTCAGGAACGCGACACCCCGAATCTCTACCGCAATTTGTTCGATTATGAAAGCGTACCGAAAATCGCTTTCAACCACCGCGTTGTGCCGATGAATACGCCCAACGAGCTGTGGATCACCGACACCACATTCCGCGACGGGCAGCAGTCCACCTCGCCGTTCACGGTCAAGCAGATTGTCGATCTGTATCAAATGATGCACCGTCTCGGCGGCAAAAAGGGCTTAATCCGCCAGAGTGAATTTTTTGTTTACACTCAAAAAGACCGCGAAGCGGTTGACAAGTGTTTGTCTTTGGGTTATCAGTTCCCCGAAGTCACCAGCTGGATTCGCGCCAGCGAAAGCGATTTCAAATTGGTCAAAGAGATCGGCATCAAAGAGACCGGAATCCTTGTCAGCTGCTCGGATTATCACATTTATAACAAGATGGGTCTGACCCGTAAACAGGCGCTCGATAAATATCTCGGCGTGGTCAAATCGGTGCTTGCATACGGCATCCGCCCGCGCTGTCATTTCGAGGACATCACCCGCGCCGATTTTTACGGTTTTGTCGTCCCGCTTGCAAGAGCGCTGCACGACCTCTCGGTCGAAAGCGGCATCCCCATTAAAATTCGCGCCTGCGACACCATGGGTTACGGTGTCACGTTCCCCGGTGTGGCACTCCCCAGAAGCGTACCCGGCATTGTTTACGGCCTGATGCATTATGCCCAAATCCCCAGTGACCTGCTTGAATGGCACGGACATAACGATTTTTATAAAGTGGTCACCAACTCCTCCACCGCTTGGCTCTACGGCAGCAGCGCGGTCAACTGTGCCCTGCTCGGCATCGGCGAGCGCACCGGCAACTGCCCGCTCGAGGCCATGGTCATGGAGTATTGCGCTCTGCACGGCACCAACGACGGTATGAACCTGCCGGTAATCACCGAAATCGCCCGCTATTTCGAAGACGAGATCGGCTATGAAATTCCGCCGCGCACCCCGTTTGTCGGCCGCAACTTCAATGTCACCCGCGCCGGTATCCACGCCGACGGTCTGCTCAAGGACGAGGAGATTTACAACATCTTCAACACCCAAAAGCTGCTGCACCGCCCGCCGACCGTCGCGGTTGATTCCCACAGCGGCCTCGCCGGCATCGCACTCTGGATGAACCGCTTCTACCGTCTCGACGACGATAAAAGCGTTGATAAAAAGAGCGAACTGGTCGCCAAGGTCAAAGAGGCCGTCGACCTCGAATACACTGAGGGCCGCAATACGGTTATGGGCGACGACGAATTGGAGCAGATCATCAAGCGCATCGACTTCGATGCCTACGAAAAAATGGTGCACGCCCACCTCAAAGAAGATAGGTAAAAAACACAACAAACGCTGTTATAATGACAGCGTTTGTTTTTATGGGTGAATAACGTGATCAATTTTAACACACTCCGGCAAAACACATTAATCTTTCTTGATCAATGTTATCCCTCGGACGGGGTCTTTGACGCCGAGGGCTGGGAGTCAAGCGGCGAAAGCGGCGTTTTGACCTCGAAAGCAAGGGCTTTTATCAAAAGCGACGAGCAAATTCGGACTGCCGAAAAATCGTTTTATGCCCGCATGGCCGAAAACGACTGGCGGTTTTCCTCGACGCCGGGCGGCTGTGAATCGTTGGAGGGCGGCCACTGCGCGCTCGAGACCTACTATTTCTATGGCTTAACCAGTCATCTGTCGCAGGAGAACAAAGCCGCCTGGATCGATTATTTCAATCAATATCAAGACCGCGAGACCGGGTATTTTCTCGGCCCATATGTTCGGCCGAAAGACCATCGGGCCTGGCGGGATTTTTCGATTTGTACTCACCCGTGGTACCATATGCACGACCATTTTGTTGCTTCACTGTGTCCCACCATGATGCTGCTCGGCGGTAAATCAAAATACCCGCTCTCCTCCGGCACCATGACCGGGCGGTTTTTGGAACAGTCCTATCTTGAAAATTACTTATGGGGACGTGATTGGAATGCCTATCAAAAAGACGGCAACTACCGCCGCCATAATCCTTGGTGGATGGGCAACGAGTTTTGGTATCCCGCCTGCATTTTGTGGCAGATCACGCAATGGGAATCCGGGACACCTGCCGCCAAACAGGCGCGCAACATGCTTGACGAGGTTTGGTACAAATGGCATGATGAAAATTTCGGAACTACGGGCTTTTGGTACGGCGATCTAAACGGGAACCCGATAAGAATTTGGAATAACGGATTTTCGGGGTCTCTTGCCCCCGATGACCGCAGCGATTTAAAATTTGAGTGGATTTCGGTTCCGGTCATGGGTGGCGCGCACCAACTCTGGTTTTATGATTTCGACAGGCATCCAATCTCGGAAAATATCCGAAAAGCCCAGACCGATACCCTGCTCTCTTTGCAAAATGTAAATGATCACCTCTTTGGATTACAATCGCCCGACCGACCGGATTCCGGTTCCGACAACTGCACCGACGTCGACTGCATGACATTGCTCGCCATCAATCATCACCGGCAGGATTATCGCCGAAAAGAGATTGAGGCCGCGCTTGAAAAAGCCGCAATTGCGATTTTGGAAGATAAAATCAACAAAGACGGCGTGTTGGTCTCCCGTCAAAACCGGGAATTTCTCCACCATTCCGGCTCCTATGAGACCCTCTCCCGCGCCGGTGACGCCAATGTTCTCGACCAGTCGTTTTATCTCTGGGCACTGCGCGCCGCGTGTTCAGTGTTGCAAAAAAGCGACCACGCGTCGCTTCAATCGTTTATCGAGCAAGATTGGCCTGTTGTTCCAACGCATTGGCTTTGGCTTCCTCCGAAAACCCGTTAATATAGTGAAGCCACTTAAAAATCAAACACGAGAATAAATAAAAGCGGTAAGTGGCTTCACATTGGGTAAAACCACTTTAATCTTCCCTTTGATTGAAAGTGGTTTTACTAAATATAAAAATAAAGCGCCGGTTTCTAAAAACCGACGCTTTTGCATTTTCTAATCAACCCTTCGCGGGCTTAACAACTTTTTCTTTCGTCGGAAGCACAATATTCCCGGCCTTGACCAATGCCGCTTTCGAAACGCTCGGCCCAATAATCGAATACACAAATGTCGAACCGAGGATAATGGTCTGCAACTGATTGGCATATTCTGCCGGCAGCAGAGATTTTGCGGCGATAATCAAGCCGATCGCAACGCCTGCCTGCGGCATCAGCGTCGGGCCGAGATACTTGCTGATGGTCTCATCCGACTTGGTAATCTTGCCGCCAAACCACGCGCCAAGCCATTTTCCGGCTACTCGCATCACGATATAGATCAAGCCGATCAATCCGATTTTGCCAAGTGCGCCGACATCGAATCCCGCGCCCGAAATCACAAAGAAGATCATATAAATCGGCGGTGTGAACGATTCAATCACTTTGGCAATCTCCCCGATGTCATCGACCAAATTCGTTACCACCACACCGAGCGCCATACAGGCCAACAGCGGCGAGGCATCGGCAGCATCCGCTGCCCACAACGTAAAGAAGACAAATCCGATCATCACACAAAGTCGGTTGTTGGGCTTTTTAAACCATCTGAAAAACAGCACCATCAACGCGCCCGCCGCAATGCCGATCACAAACGAGATCAAAACATCCAGCAACGGAGCGATAAAGCTCATAGCGGTCAACGCACCCGTGCCCTCCATCGCTTTCACGACAGCGGCAGCAAATCCAAACGCAATCAACGCCACCGCATCATCAAGCGCGACGACGCTCAGCAGCATTGAGGTCAACAGACCTTTGGATTTATATTGCTGAATGACCAATATCGTCTGCGCCGGAGCCGTTGCAGACGCAATCGCGCCGAGTAAAATCGCCAATTTCGGGTCGACTCCGAAGATAAGTAAGGTCACAATCACCAAAATCATCGCACCGAACGCCTCGGTGTTTGCGATGATAATCGGAGCCGCGCCGACCTGTTTAAAGTATTTGAGTTTGAATTCCGTGCCGATGGAAAACGCGATGAATCCGAGCGCCATCTCCGACACGACCGAAAAGCTGTCCACCGCCGCAAGCAGCTGTTCTTTCTGCGGTAAAATATGCACCAACAGTCCGATCAATAAACCCGCGACCAGATAGCCCGTAACATTGGGCAGCTTGATAAATTTTCCGAGACGTCCGAACAACAGCCCAGCGACCATGATGATCGCAACGTATAATAAAATCTCAAAGTTCAAGATACGGCAGCCCCTTCGTAAAATCTACCGGAACGCTGAAGATGATGCCGGTGTCCTTGCCGCGGATGTCCCCCACAACCTTTTCGATGGACTTCGTGACCTTCTCAAGCTGTTCGTCTTTGATCACCAATAAGAGCGTTCTGCTCTCCTTGCGTTCCGGATTCAAAATTGCCCGAATTGATCCGATGAACGGAATGTCGTCTCCGTCGTAATTCGTGAGCACCCGCGCCATGCCCTCGCTGCGCAAAATGGTTCCGCCGCAGATGTTTTCGCGCGCCAATTCTTCTAACACGGCTTCAAGCTTCTCGGTTTTGTTCAACACAAAAACTACCAGCTTCATTTTCCCGGCCTCCTTTTCATAAGAACGTGCCTATAATAGGCGTAAAAAATTGCGCCCGCAGCGCAACAACACCATTATACTACTTTATGTATCAATTGACAAGGAAACAAGAAAAAACCGTCAAACCGACAAGATTAATATCAGTTTATCGGGAACGGATTATTGAAGTTTAAAAACCAATATTACTCCACCAAATCCATCAAATACCCGTAGCCCCCTTTTTCCATATCCTCTTTGGGGACAAAGCGTAAAGACGCGCTGTTGATACAATACCGCAGGCCGCCTTTTTCTTTGGGACCGTCGTTAAACACATGCCCCAGATGCGCGTCTCCGACGCGGCTGCGAACCTCGGTACGCACCATACCGTGGGTCATGTCGGATTTTTCACGTACGACACTCGGGTCAATCGGTTTGGAAAACGCCGGCCATCCGCAGCCCGACTCAAACTTGTCGCTTGACGAAAACAGCGGCTCTCCGCTTGTGATGTCCACATAGATGCCCGCGCGGTAGTGGTCAAAAAACTCATTTTGAAACGGTGGCTCGGTCGCGCTGTTCTGCGTGACCTTATACTGCATCTCGCTCAGGTTTTTTTGCAATACTTCTGTTTCCGGTACGGCATAATTCGCCGGGTTCACTACGGCCTTTGCGGCTTGTTCAAATTTCTCAGGTCGGATGTGGCAGTAACCACCCGGGTTTTTGTCGAGATATTTTTGATGATAGTCCTCAGCAGCATAGAAGTTCTCAAGCGGTTTCACCTCAATCGCAATCGGCTTGTCAAAGCGCTTTTGCAAGTTTAATATCGACTGTTTGATCACTTTAAAATCGGCTTCGTCGAGATAATAAATCCCCGTGCGATACTGCGTTCCCGCGTCCCCTCCCTGTCGGTTCACCGAGGTCGGGTCAATCGCCGAATAGTAAAGATCCAATAAAAAGTCCAGCGGAACGATATTCGGATCATAGACCACTTTCACCGTCTCGGCGTGTCCGGTGTCGTTGTGGCAGACCTCCTGGTAAGACGGGTTCACGGTTTTGCCGTTTGCATACCCGACTTCGGTCGCTTTCACCCCGCGCACCGATGCGATATACTTCTCCATACCCCAAAAACAGCCGCCCGCCAAATAAATTTCCGCCATAAAAACCCTCCGTCCTTTTTCTATTATACCCAATTATTCCGTTTAATTTTGATACTCCGCAAAAATGAAAGTCGCGGGTTTTTCCAAACTCACCTTGATGCCGCCGTCGGCCTTTTCAATCGTTCCGCCGCCGTTGGTATAGAGCAAATTAAATTCTGTTCCCGCATTTTCCGTCGAGTAGAAATGTGTGTTTTCCGTTGAAAACTCGCGGAACAACAATAAATAGCCGCCGTCGCCGCAGTCGATGTCAAAGCCGGTATAACTCATGCCGTCGGGCAGTTTACCGATCGGGCGCACATTCCCGGCTGCCATCCGTTCGCGGTGCTGTTTATACACGCGAACAATGTCGGCAAGCAACGCCGCGTCCTCGTCTGCCAAATGGCTCATCTCCATCCAAAACAACGGGCAGGCCACCATCGCGCAGGCAAAAACCGAATCCATCGGCCACAATGCCGGGCGCAGCGGATCGGATTCGCCGTACCGCTCGTTATATTTCTGCTCGTTTCGCCGCACGTTCAGCAGCTCGAACTGGCACTTGCCGACCGGGATATACTTCGCCAACTCCCACACGTTTTTCAACGTATAATGCGGATAATAA
>CAZTDA010000080.1:0-7788 GCA_964612155.1 uncultured Eubacteriales bacterium
TAAGGGGGTCGTTCTAACCTCTTAATAGGGGTTCGGGGAACAGTGTTCCCCGTCTTGAATAGATAGCACAAAGAAAACAGGGAGATGCGTCTCCCTGTTTTTAATATGGCGTAGGGGCGATTCTTAATCGCCCGCGAGATGATACATGATTTACAGGCGATTACGTCGGGTCATACCCGATATCGCCCTTACTTGTCAAACCTCGTCCGATAACGGCATCTGCGGCATAACGGCTCCGAAATGTTCCCCCCGCAAAAGCCCGCGACCAGCGCTTTGTAACGCGTTGATGCCATGATTGTTTCAAGATCACTCTCGAATATGTTTCCGAACACAATTACGCCGCCGTCGTCCAAACAGCACGGTACCACCGTGCCGTCGCATAAAATCGCCAACATCTCCCGCCCGCCGAGGCATTTTCCGCGCTTTGCCACCTCCGTCGTGTTCATCCACGGCCATTCGAACTGCTCTTCAAACGCCGCATAGACATTGGGGGCAAATTTCGCCGCTTCGCGCCCTCGTTTGGGGTCTTGAACCGACAGGCCGAAATGACCCGCAATCGTATTGAGCGCAAACAACGAGTTTTCATCCATCCCTTTACCCGATTCTCCGTTCCACAGACGATAAGAGACAATCGGATGCCCTTGTTTTGCCGCATCAAGTCCGAATTGCGCCGTTTCTTTGAGATAATCGTGGTCATATCCGTTTTCCTGAGAATGCAGCGAAATATTAACCTGCCGCAGGGCAGGGGCGTTGAGTAAAAGCGTATGGTTTTGTTTTAACAGCGTGCCGTTGGTGGTCAGATTGACCGCAATGCCGTATTGATGGGCGAGCGTTAAAAATTCGCCGAGTGACGGATGCATCAAAGGTTCGCCTTTGACATGAAAATAGGCCTGCGCACTGGTCGGTTTGATTTGATTCAGGATATGCTCAAATTCCCGCGCCGTCATCATGCGCTTTTCACGCGGACAGGGCGGGCAGAAACTGCAGTTTAGATTGCAAATATTTGTAATTTCAATATAAATTCGTTTTAATTTTTCCACAAAATACTACATCAACTCTCACAATTTCATAACATCTTTTGGGTAACATATACATCGGAACGGGCGATTTGTACCGATCGCTTGAACCAATTTCCTTTCTGTTTATATTTTCCTCATTTTTCACTCCTTTATTTCGGCGATTCAAACGATCATAAATGATCGAGCGATCGCCATTTTTGTTTTTATGAATGGATATCATCACATCACAACAAGCTATAACAGAAAACGGCATCAGAAAAACCGATGCCGCTTTTGTTTATCCGGTGTTTTATTCGTCTTTGGATTCGTCCGGGCAGGTTCCGTTTTGATCCATGGTGTCTTCCATCAATTTAAGAAGTTCCAGAACGCTGCGGAAATCGGTCTTTTTATTGCCGTTCATCCAGGAGACCGTGCCCTGCCAGGTGCCGTTGCGGCGATAACGCACCTGTACGACAAACGTGTTGGTACTGATGATCTTGTTTTCGTCTTCAATTTCCATAGGTTCCGACCTCCCGTTTCAAGTATTTCCAGTATATCACAACCGAATTAAAATTTCAAATCCATTTGCTTTTTCAAAAACGTGACACTAAGGCCGAACCATTTTGCGGCTTCGGGATTGATCATATGCGGTGAGTTCGGCCCTGCGCTCTGATAGTCGCAGGTTGACAAGCCGTGGCTGCCCTCGGAGAAAACGTGCAGCTCGAAGGGGATTTGCTTTTCACGCAGTGCCGACGCCATCATCAATGAATTTTCGACCGGGACACAGGTGTCGGTGGCTGTATGCCATAAAAAGGTCGGAGGTGTGTCTTTCGTCACCGCTGTCTCCAGCGACATCTTTTGAACAAGCGCCTGATCTCCGGCGCAGAGATTATCGAAACTGCCGCGATGGGCTTTTTCGCCGCCGGTGATGACCGGATAACATAAAACTACCGCGTTGGGTTTGAGATTTGCGGAGGTGGTTTTCAGCGTTTGCGCGAGAAATGTCTCCTGCCAAAAGCAGGCGATCGAACCGGCCAGATGGCCGCCCGCCGAGAAGCCGGAGACCGCGATTTTTTCGAGGTCGATGTGATATTTGGCGGCGTTTTTGCGGATATAATCCATTGCCGCCGCCGCTTGCAGCAGTGCCGACGGATAATGTGCGGGCGCGACGGAATATGTAAGTACAAAAGCGTTAAAGCCCGCGCTTATATAGTCAAGTGCGATCGGCTCGGCCTCGCGGTCGGAGACAAATCCATAGCCGCCGCCCGGGCAGATGAGCATCGCGGGGAAACGGCGTTCTAAATCGATTTCGCGGGAGACATCACGGCAATAGGTCTTTAAAATCGGCTCGCCGCCCTCGGCGGACAAAGCCGGATAAAATTCTCTGAGGTTGATTGTTTCGCAGATCAAGTTAATAACGCTCCTTTAATTCACGTTCGATGTCACGGTCAGCCGATTTTCTTGCCTCGGTGTCGCGTTTATCGTGCATTTTCTTACCTTTGCAAAGTCCGATTTCGGCTTTGATTCTGCCGTCTTTAAAATATAACGACAGCGGGATCAGCGTAAGACCCTCTTGCTTGATACAGCCGTACAGCTTCATGATCTCGTTTTTATGCATCAGCAGCGCACGGTCGCGGCGCGGGTCCTGATTAAAAATGTTGCCCTGTTCGTAAGGGCTGATATGCACGCCTTTTAACAGCAGAATGCCTTTATCGACATCGCACCAAGCATCTTTGAGGTTGACATTACCCGCGCGCACCGACTTGACTTCGGTGCCGGCAAGCGAAATTCCGGCCTCGTATTTTTCGAGGACGAAATAGTCGTGATATGCCTTGCGGTTTTCGGCGATGGTGCGGTTGGTCTTTTTTTGCATGATGCTACCTTATATGATTGTGTGCGGGCGGAAATTCAACCCGTTCGTCCCATCCGCAGATGGGGAATTAAAATGTCACTGCTCGTTGCTAACTGTCAACTGTTCACTTACAAATCTAACGATCTAACTCAACTCTGCCCTCGATGGCGCGCAGCATGGTCATCTCGTCGGCGTATTCGAGTTCGCCGCCGACCGGGATGCCGTAGGCAAGCCGGGTGATTTTAATGCCGATGGGTTTTAGCAGGTTCGAAAGGTATATCGCCGTAACTTCGCCCTCGGCGGTCGTTCCGGTCGCGAGAATAATCTCTTTAACAGTATTGTCCGAAAGCCGCTGAACGAGCTGTTTGATGGTCAGATCAGAGGGCTTGATGTCGCAGGAGGGGGAGAGCACACCGTATAGAACATGATAAAGGCCGTTGTATTCGCCGGTGCGTTCGACGGCCAGCATATCCTGCGGGTACTGCACCACACAGATCGTGCTGCGGTCGCGATCCTCGCTTTTACAGATCGGGCAGGTGTCCTCGTCGCTGAGGTTTTGGCAGATTGAACAACGCCGGATGCGCTCGGTGCAGGTGACGATGGTATCGGCCAGCTTTTTCGAATCCTCTTTGGGCAGGCCGAGAATATGCAGAGCGATGCGGCGGGCGTTTTTGCCTCCGACGCCCGGCAGCTTTCGAAACTGCTCGGTCAGCTCCTCAAGAGCGGTGATCTCGTAACGCATTAAAGCATTCCGGGCATGCCGGGCATGTTCATTCCGGGTATACTGCCGCCACTGATCGCGGACATGGTCTTTTCGCTGTCTTCATCGACTTTGCGGGTGCATTCGTTAACCGCGCCGATGAGCAGGTCGGAGAGCATCTCGACGTCCTCGGGATCGACGACTTCGGGTGAAATTTTTAACGCGGTGACTTGATGTTTTCCGTCCATGGTCAGTTCGACCGCGCCGCCGCCGACGCTGACGCTGTAACTGCGCTGCGCAAGTTCCTCCTGCGCCGCAGCCATCTGCTCCTGCATCTGCTGGGCTTGTTTTAAAATCTGGTTCATGTTGGAGGGCATACCGCCGCCCTGTTTGGGAATGTTGGCTTTCATGATTTTGGTCCTTTCCGAAAAGGATTATTCTTTTACGTTGAGTTTGATATTTTTTGCCTGCGCCGTCTCGATGAGTTTGTCGAGCGGATCGGCGGATTTTTCGGGTTTACAGTCCGAGGCCGTGAAGATGCCGATCTTCTTAAATTCGTTGTCGGGACCGAACACCGTGTCGACCGCGCCGCGCAACTTGGTCAGGTTGCTGTCGCGCACTAAAAGTGTCTTTAGAAATTGGTTCGGGGAGTCGATTAAAATCTTACCGCCGCATTTAAAAGCGCTCGAACCGTTCAAAATGCCGTATAAAGCCGGTTCGTCCGTTGATATTCTGACCAGAATATCCTGCCATTCGGCAAGGGGTTCGGTCGCGTTATTGGTGTCGTCTTTGACTTCGGCTTTTTCCGATATGGTTTTAACGGGTTCGGGCTTTTCCGCGGGCTTGGGTTCGGCTTTTTGCGGTTCCGGTGTGGGTTTAGGCGCTTCGGCGGGTTTTGGCTCCGACTTTCGTTCTGCCACACGACAGAGTTTCACGATTAAAAGCTGAACGTCGAGCCGTGGGGCAACACTGCGCCCGATGCGCTCGAAACAATCTTGAATCGCCGTCACGCAGCCGCTGATTTCGTCATAGGTCACTTTTATGGCCAATTTGCGGGCCTCGTCGCCGCGAATGCCTTCGGCTCCCGCCGCGCCGATTTTGCATAAGAGCAGTTCGCGGTAAAATTCGAGCAGTTCTTCACACAGGCGTTCGGGATCGATGCCGTCGGCGTAAACGCGCTCAAAACACGCGGTGGCTTTTGCAAGGTCTTTTTGCGAAAACGCCTCGGCCAGTTCGGCGATGTGCTCACCGGAGGCAACACCCAGCGTTTTTGCCGCCATCTCGGCGGTGATGGTCTCGCCGCTTCCGGCACAGAGTTCCAGCATCGAGATCGCGTCGCGCATCGCGCCGTCGGCGGCGGAGGCGAGCAGCATGGCGGCATCTTTTTCAAGCGGGATTTGCTCGTTCTTTGCGATATTTAATAATAAATCCGCCATTGCCGAAGCGGGGATGCGGCGGAAATCATAACGCTGGCAGCGGGAGAGAATGGTCATCGGGAGTTTTTGCACCTCGGTGGTCGCCAAAATGAATTTTACATGCGACGGTGGTTCCTCGAGGGTTTTTAAAAGGGCGTTAAAAGCAGCGCCCGAGAGCATATGCACTTCGTCGATGATGTAAATGCGGTATTTGACCTGCGCCGGGGCGAAAATTACCTCTTCGCGCAGTTCGCGGATATAGTCCACGCCATTGTTGGAAGCGGCATCAACTTCGCAGATATCGGCGGTCGAGCCCTCGGCGATGGTCAAGCAACTTTTACATTTGCCGCAGGGTTCGCCGTTTACGGGCGATTCGCAGTTGACGGCTTTTGATAAGATGCGGGCGCAGGTGGTCTTGCCCGTACCGCGCACCCCGGTGAACAAATAGGCATGTCCGGTCTGACCCGCTGCGACCTGATTTTTCAGCGCGCGGACGATGTAGGGCTGCCCGATGACGTCGTCAAACGTCTGAGGGCGGTATTTGCGGTATAACGCTTTATACATGTTAAACCGTCCTATCTTGTCCCTTGCGACCATAAAGGGGTCGATCCTGTGGTTTGATTAAAACCGGAGCGACGAGAGCGTTCCCGTCGCACGGATTTCGCTCCCCTTCAATAATAATGAAAATATCCGCTCGTACGAAGGTGCAAGCGCACCGCATCGCACAGATGCTGGCGTTTAATGCTGCTCGGTTCCCCGCCTGACATGGTTCACGCCGATCTGCCGCGCAGGGCCTGCACCCCCGTACCGGCGGACATTTTCACCTTGACTATTATATCTGATTTTGCGCCGTTTTGCAAGCGTACCCCTTTACATTTTATCAAACGGTATGATAAAATAAAATCGTATGACAAATCGTCCGGTGCTGTTTTACCGTGCGTGCGGAATGGCCGGATAAACGACGGCATAAACTTTATAACCAAACCCGTTATTATGATTCACACCCGGCAGAACATAAGGAGGAGAAGACATGACAACCACAGTCGAGGCCATCCAAAAGCAAATCGCAGACAAAAATGCGCAGCTTCCCGAACTGCTGAAAAAGCAGTACGCAGCTTTGGCCGATATCGGCAGAAAAGCGGTTGAGGAAGAAAACCCCGAGCGTTTCGGCGACGATTTCACCAAATACGGTGAGACGAAAATCGCCATTGACGCGCTTAAAGCCGAGCTCGAGACCTTGAATGCCGACCTTGCAAAAGCCGAGGAGGAAAAGAAGGCGGTGCTCGCCAAATTGACTTGTGCTTCCTGCGGCTTTGTCAACCCCGAGGGCTACAATTTCTGCCGCCAATGCGGAAAGAAACTCGGCGAACCCCCTCCGGTTGTTGTGGCGGACGCACCCAAACCCCTGTTTTGCATCCACTGCGGCGCACCTGTCGTTGCGGGCGCAAAGTTCTGCAGCGGCTGCGGAAAACCGGTCGGCGCATAAGTGCTTTTAAAGAGAGATATTCGTTTTCCTGTTAACGCCGCAGGGTTAACCTCGCGGCGTTGTTTATAAGCATATTGTAGGGGCGGCCATCGGCTGTATGATAAACTTTTGATAAATGTGCTTGATATATAAATAAATAGTAACCGCGGACGCGCAATGCGCGCCCCTACATTGGAGGAGTAAAAAATGAGCATCACGAAAATTCCCGAGGGTTACAAATCACCGCTTTCTCTGTACGAGACCCAGCGCGCCATCGGCTTTGTCAAGCGTGCGTTTGAGGACAAGCTGTGCGCGTCACTCAATCTCATGCGCGTCTCTGCGCCGCTGTTCGTCGACAAAAAGTCCGGCATCAATGATGACTTGAACGGCATAGAACGTGCAGTGAGCTTCGACATTAAAGATACTGATCTTATGGGTGTCGTGGTCCATTCGCTGGCCAAGTGGAAGAGGCTTGCGCTGTGGCGATACGGATTTGGGATGCTCGAAGGTCTTGTGACCGACATGAACGCCATCCGCCGCGACGAGGAGTTGGACAACCTCCATTCGGTCTACGTCGATCAGTGGGACTGGGAGTTGGTGATTGACAAAAAGCACCGCACCGAGGAATTTTTAAAGCAGGTCGTCGAAAAGGAAGTCAACGCGATCTGCGATACGCTCGACGAACTAAAAGCGCTGTTCCCGCAGATCACGGTGGATTTGTGCCGCCGGGTCTCTTTTGTGACGACGCAGGAACTGGAGGATTTATATCCGAACCTGACGCCGAAGCAGCGCGAAAACGAATACTTAAAAACACATCGGACGGCGTTTATTATGCAGATCGGCGGAAAGCTGAAGTCCGGACAACGCCACGACGGCAGAGCGCCCGACTATGACGACTGGACGCTGAACGGCGACATCATGTTTTATAACGATCTGCTCGGCGGCGCGTTTGAAATTTCGTCGATGGGCATTCGTGTGGACAAGAAGATGCTCGAAAAGCAACTCGAAGAAGCGGGTGCAAACGACCGCAAGAATTTTTACTTTCACAAATTATTACTCGACAACAAACTGCCGTTATGCATCGGCGGAGGAATCGGACAGTCGCGGCTGTGCATGCTATTATTGCAAAAAGCGCATATCGGAGAAGTACAGGCTTCATTATGGGACAAAGCCACAATGGATACATGCGAAAAGGCGGGCGTGGTGCTGCTGTAGCGAACGGCAGCTCGCATAAGGTTTTCGCCCGCCTTTTGCAAAAGGGTGGGTGAAAACTTTAAAAATACATCTCACAACAGAAAGGAAAATGAATATGAATTACCGCGATTTTGATAACTACCTGAAAAACTTTCCCGACAAGG
>CAZTDA010000081.1:0-7742 GCA_964612155.1 uncultured Eubacteriales bacterium
GCAATTTTTGATTTATATATCTAAAAAATAAAATACTGAGTATTTTGAATTATTTGACGTTTGGAATTTTGGGCGTGGTGTACTTTTTCATCGAGAAAAAGAGTCGCTATGTCAAACAGGCCGCAGTACAGACCATGCTTCTTGCGTTGATCACGGCTGTTGTCTTCTTTGCGCTTTCAATTATGTATAAGATTTTCTCTTACATGTTCCCGCCGGTGCAGAATATTACGCAGACGCTGCGGCTTTCTATCACATTTATACTCTTAGGGGCCTACATAGTCGGTTTCCTGCTGACGTTGACAAGACGCGTTTTCCAACTTCCCATTATCGGTCGGTTGTCTGTCAGAAGCTCTTACTGCGATTAATTTTTATTGATGCAAAGGATGGTGCGGGAATTGCGATTCCCGCACCATTTTTTAAAAGTAGACAACATTTTAACTCACTGAGGACGGTGATTGAATTGGTCACATTGATATACGGAAAAATTGCGGCGGGAAAGACCACCTTAGCCGCTAAAATAGCGAAAAAGGGTGCAGTGCTGCTTTCGTGCGATGAATTGATGCTGACCGTTTTTACCGAGTGTTTAGGTTCAAAACATGCCGAAACCGAGCGCAGATGCCTGCGGTATTTATTTAAAACGGCAAAGCAGCTGAATGAAAAAGGAATTGACAGCGTGATTGACGCCGGATTTTGGACGAGGGATGAACGCAGCGAGGTAGAGGGGTTTTTTAACGCGGCGGGCATTCCGTATGAATGGAAAAAGGTTGAAGCACCCGAAGATATTCGCAGAGAACGCATTAAAGCGCGGTATGAACAGAGCCAAAACGGGGCATTTTGTGAGCGGGTGTTTGCACCGTCTCCGGAACGCGCCGCACAGTTGGATTTAAAATTCGAAGATTGATTTCGCTTTAAAATTATATACAAAAGCAGGGGGGATTATTTATGCAACATTTTAAACATGTCCCGTTTCAAAATGTGGATATTCAAAACGGTTTTTGGGGTCAAAAACAACAGCTGAACCGTGAGGTGACCATTAAAGCGGTGCGCGACCGTTTTGAGGATACGGGGCGCTTTGAAGCGTTTGATTTTTGCTGGAAAGAAGGTCAGCCGAAGAAACCCCACTTTTTTTGGGATTCGGATGTGGCGAAGTGGCTTGAAAGCGCCGCTTATCTCATTCATAAAAAGCCCGCCCCCGAACTTGAAGCCAAAATTGAAGATGTGATCGACAAGATCGAGGCGCATCGGCAGCCCGACGGTTATTTTAACATCTATTTTACGGTGGTCGATCCGGCGAATAAGCTGAAAAACCGACAGTGGCACGAGCTTTACTGCGCGGGACATTTGATTGAAGCGGCAGTGGCTTTTTACGAGGCAACCGGGAAAGACCGCTTTTTAAATCTGATGCGGGATTATGCCGATTTTATTTACGACACGTTTTATGTGAAAAAGACCCCGCCGTTTTTGACGCCGGGGCATGAAGAGCTCGAATTGGCGCTCATTAAACTTTGGAAAGTCACGAACGATCCCAAATATCTTGAGCTCTCCGCATATTTTATCGACACGCGCGGAACACCCGAGGATGTGTGGGAATGCCCCTGGGGATATACCACATTTTCGGGACAATGTCATTTACCGGTGCGTGAGCAAAAGACCGCAGAGGGTCACAGTGTACGGGCGGGATATCTGTTCAGCGGAATGGCCGACAATGCCTGGGCACGCGGCGACGAAACGCTGTTTGAGGCCTGCAAAACGCTTTTTAAAAACATCACCGAACGCAGGATGTATATCACGGGCGGCATAGGAAGTACCAATCATTCCGAAGCGTTTACGGTCGACTGGGATTTATCGAACAAGGGTGCTTATGCCGAGACCTGCGCGGCGATTTCATTGGCGATGTTCAGTGACCGCATGTTGAACCTGGAGGCCGACAGCCGTTATGCAGACATTGTCGAGCGTGTGATGTACAACGGATTTTTAGCCGGTTTGTCATTGGACGGAGAAAAGTTTTTTTATACCAATCCATTAAAAATTACACTTTGGGATCGGGATCGCCATCCCTCAATGTCAAAGGATCCGGATTATAAACCGATTCCCGAACGGGTTCGGGTGTTCAACTGCTCGTGCTGCCCGCCGAATGTGACCCGTTTTATCGCCGCCTTGGGCGGAATGATCTACGGCACTTCCGACAATACATTGTTTGTGCACCAATACGTCGGTTCGACGGCGAGTTTGACGTTGGGCGAAAATGCTGTGACTGTTTCCCAGACCACACAGTATCCGACGGACGGTAAAGTTTTGGTTCGTATCACCGGAGCAAAAGGTAAAAAGGTAGCTGTACGGCTGCCCGGCTGGTGTGCAAAACCCGAAATCAAAACCGCATATAAAGCCGAAAGCGGATATGCTTATATTGATGTTGCAAGCGACGATTTTACGGTTGAACTTTATTTCCCGATGGAACCCATCGCCTATGAAGCCAACACCCGCGTGACCGAGGATGCGGGGCGGGTTGCGATTATGCGCGGTCCGGTTGTTTACTGCGCCGAAGCCGTAGACAACGGCGAATTTTTAGATAATGTGCGAGTCAAACTGCCGCTCGAATGCGAAATCGGCTTTGACGACACACTCGGCGTGCAGACAATGACCGTCGCGGGCTTGCGCGAATACGACAGCAGTCCGATGCTGTATCGACCTTATAGCGGAAACACGCAGCCGTTAAAGTTGAAGTTGATACCGTATTATGCGTTTGCCAATCGCGGACCGAGCGAGATGTCGGTCTGGCTACGCCGTTAGGTGTTCGGCTATATTAAGCCGTTTGCCCCGCGGCTTTTGGTCTGCGAATATGATAATTATAAGGCGGTCTACTGCGGGGTGTGCCGTGATCTTCAGCAATACGCACCTTTGCTGCGGCTTTCGCTTTCCTATGATTTTGTGTTTGCGGCGTTCTTTCGGATGTGCGCGACCGGCGAGAATGAAGTGACAAAATCGTTTCGGTGTGCGGTCAATCCGACCAAAAAACGGCCCTTGTGCCAAAACGAGGCCACCAAATTCAGCGCGGCGGCGGCGGTCGTGATGAGCTATTATAAGCTCTGTGACGATATCGCCGACGGAAAGCGGCTTCGAGCGCTGTTAAAACCTTTTTTTAAAAAGCCGTTGAGGCGGGCGGAGCGGGATTATCCGGGGTTACGGGCGATTGTTGCCGAGAGTTTTGAAAACCAGCTGCGGATCGAAAAAGATCCCGATACCGGAATTGATCTGGCTGCCGATCCGACCGCAACCGCTTTGGGAAAACTGCTGGAGAGCTGCGAATTGAATACCGAACGAAAACGGGCAGTATATGAATTCGGGTATATGCTCGGGCGCTGGGTCTATTTGATTGATGCGGCTGATGATTTGGACAAAGATCGCAAGAAAGGCGGGTTTAACCCGTTCAGGGCTTGTCCGGAACGAAGAATCGAGGTTTTAAACTTTTGCCTGACCGAAGTGTCGGCACGATATGATAAACTTTCATCACAATATCATCACCCAATTATCGATAATATAATAGAGTTGGGAACGCTTAAGGTTCAAAACGACATCATGCGTCCCGACCCGGAAAAACCAAAGAAGCAAAACGACAGACACAGTTTTCACAGAGGAAACTGAGATATGACCCGATTCTGTACGAGAGGAACGGATGAATATGGATCCTTATGAGGTGCTCGGCGTAGCCGCGAACGCTACCGAAGAGCAGATCAAAGCCGCTTACCGAGAACTGGCGCGCAAATACCACCCGGACAACTACAACGGCAATCCGATGGCCGATCTGGCCAAGGAAAAAATGCAGCAGATCAACGACGCTTACGACCGCATCATGTCCGCCCGCAGAGGGAACTCGGGCGCGAATGACGGAAGTCCGCAGTTCGCTGAAGTTCGCGGCTTTATTTCGCGCGGGGATTATGCCGGAGCGGACAGTGCGTTGGAGCGTTTTCCGAGTTCGGCCCGCAATGCGGAGTGGTACTATTTAAAGGGCGTCGTGTTTGAGCGGCGCGGTTGGATGGAACAGGCGGCGGCAAATTACGAGCGCGCGGCCAACATGGATCAGGGCAACAACGAATACGCCTCGGCGACCGGCCGCGTCAAGTGGCAACGCCAGGGGAATTACGGCGCACCCAATCAACAGCAAAACGGACCTTATCGCCAGACCGGCACCGGCGGCTGCGGAAATAACTGCAGCTCCTGCGATATGTGTACGGGTTTGTGCTGCGCGGACACTTGCTGCGAATGTATGGGCGGCGACTTATGCACTTGCTGTTAACTTTTTGACGTTGAATTCTTGATTTTGAATTTGAACTGCGGGGGAACCGATGAGAACCAAGACAAGGGCCGTGGCGTTCGGCGGCGTAATTACGGCGCTGGCGCTGACGCTGATGTTGCTTGCGGGTGTGCTGCCGACGGCATCGTATTCGCTGGCGGCGCTGGCGGGAATGTTATTGGTTCCGCTCGTGATCGAATTCGGTTTCAAAACCTCGGTGAGCGCATTTGTTGCGGTGGGATTACTTTCGATGTTGCTATTGCCTGATAAAGAAGAGGGAATTCTATTTTGCTGTGTGCTCGGCTGGTATCCGATTGCCAAAGCGCCGATTGAAAAAATTAAGTCGAATGTGCTTTGCTGGGTCGTCAAGCTGGCGGTGTTCAATCTTGCAGTTGTGGCGTTTTATTTCATCAGCACACGCCTGTTTTTTGTATCGGGATTCCAAGACACAGTGCTCGGGCAATACAGCATTCCGCTGTTATGGGGAATGGGCAACCTCGCGTTTATTGTTTATGATATTGCAATGTCGAAACTGATTGTGTTATATATGAGACGGCTGCATGACCGTTTGAAAAAATTGATCGGATAGAGGAGATTTTATCATGGGCGTTATCAACATTAAAAAATCGGAAATGACCTCACGCCAACGCGTTCTCACGGCTTTTGCGCATGAGATTCCGGATCGGGTTCCGATCGATTATGAGACCAACCCCGGCATTAACCGCAAGGTGGCGGCGGCGCTCGGCGTTGACCCCGCTGACCGATATGCGATTAAAAAAGGGCTCGGATGTGACTTTTTCGGCATTTGGCCGAAATACCTCGGCAAGCCGATTTTTGAACCCTCGAATAAACCCGGCATCTCGGTGGATCCGCTCTCCGGCATTCATACCCGCTGGGTCGAGCACGAGTCGGGCGGTTATCAGGACTACTGTGATTTTCCGCTGGCGGGTGCCGATGAGGAGACCATCGCCAATTGGCCGATGCCCAATCCCGACGATTATGATTACGAGGGCTGCCGCGATTTTTTACGTGCCAACACCGATAAGGCCATTTATTTCGGACATGCCGGAATGGGCGACATCATCAATTCAACCGGCATGCTGATGGGTATGGAGGAAGTGCTGGTCAACTTAATCACCGACGAAGAGGCCACACTGACCTACATCAAACGCAAAACCGATTTTCAACTGGGCATTATGGAGCGGATGTTTGAGAAATTCCACGACGACATCACGTTTTTTTGGATGGGCGAGGACTTGGGTACCCAAAAAGGGCCGATTATCGGACATGATCTGTATCTGCGCAATATCCGTCCGGTTCATGAAAAGTTTACGCGGCTTGCACAGCACTACGGTAAGATGTCAATGATTCATTCCTGCGGGTCGTCAAGCTGGGCTTATAACGATTTTATCGAGATCGGCATCAACATCGTGGACACATTGCAGCCCGAAGCGACCAACATGGAACCCGCTTATTTGAAAAAGACCTACGGCGACCGTTTGGCTTTCCACGGCTGCATCTCGACTGCGGGGCCGCTGGCTTACGGAACCGTGGACGATGTGATCAAGAACTGCAAAGAGACGCTGGCGGTTATGATGCCGGGCGGCGGATATGCTTTTGCCCCGACCCATGCGATTCAAGACAACAGCCCGCTGGAAAACGTACTTGCAGCTTATAATACGGCGCATGAATTCGGCGTATACAAATAATAAAGTGAAGTGAAAGGAACTATTATATGACTCCCAGAGAACGGCTTTTATGCATTTTTAACGGGAAAAAACCGGACGACCGTCTGCCCGTGATCGAATGGGCGGGGTGGTGGGATAAGACCATCGAGAACTGGCAAGCGCAAGGTTTGCCCAAGGATATCGGCGGTGTCGACGTTCATGATTATTTCGGCCTCGACCGCAATTACCAGTTCTGGCTGCAGCACAACACGCCCGATTTGCCCAAACCGATTTCTCACGGCGCGCCGCGTATCCATAATATTCAAGAATATCGTGAAGCCCGTAAAAACGGCTGGATTTTGCCGGATGCCATTGAACCGATTAAAGATCGCCTTGAAAAAGTCGCGCGGCTTCAGCAGGAGGGGCATATCACCTGGTTTACCATGGACGGATTCTTTTGGTGGCCGCGTGTACTGCTCGGAATTGAACCGCATCTGTATTCGTTTTACGACGAGCCGGAGATGTACCATGAAATCTGTGAGGATTTGGTGACTTGGCAGTTGAAGATGCTCGAAAAACTGACCGCGATTATCGAGCCGGATTTTATGACTTTTGCCGAAGATATGTCGTATAACAACGGGCCGATGCTGTCCAAAGACATCTTTGATGAATTTATGAAGCCGTATTATCAGCGCGTGATCCCCCAATTAAAAAAACACCATGTCAAGGCCATTGTCGATTCGGACGGAGACATTTCCAAGATGGTGCCGTGGCTGATCGGCGCGGGTATGGAGGGCATTCTGCCGTTGGAACGGCAGGCCGGTGTCGACATTGTCGAGCTTTCGAAAAAGTATCCCGACTTTATCTGGATGGGCGGCTTTGACAAGATGTGCATGTTTAACGGCAAAGAAGACCCGAATTTCGACGCCGAAAAGAGCATGCGGGCGGAATTCGAACGTCTGCTTCCGGCGTTAAAGCACGGGCGGTATGTCGCTTCGGTGGATCATCAGACCCCGCCGAGTGTCAAGATGTCCGATTATGTGACTTATGTTAAATTGGCAATGGAATATGCCGAAAAAGCTGTAAAATAACGTCGAAATATGTCGAAAACATAATTTATCGGCCAAATATTAGAAAATATTTTTACAAATCACTTTTCTTTATATGTTCGGTATGATATAATGTAACCGCTTTGGTCTTGAACAGCATGCAAGTTTTAAGGTCAGGGCGGTTTATTCGTCTTTATCAGTGTTTTTTAAAAACAACAGGATAAAAGTTGCAAAGGAGGGTTACGGTGGACGCGAAATCGGGGAAGACCACGGCGGTCGGAACATTGTCCGGAGGTGCAGGAGCGACTCCTGCGATCAAAAACACAGCGGTGATCCCGACGTCGGATGGCGTTGATCCGGTATACATATCAATGCTCGGACGGTTCGAAATTCGGGCCGGTAACGGGGTTGTCTCCGATGCGACCAATCGGTCGATGAAGATGTGGAACTTTTTGGCCTACATCATCACCAACCGCGCCAAACGGATCTCTCACGAGGAATTTTTTGATTTATTATGGGGCAACGACGACAATGAAAACGAAAATCTGATCAGCGCGCTTAAAACCTTACTTTATCGGGTCAGAGCGTTTTTGGCGCCGATTGACCCCGCCGGCGAATTGATTATCGCTCAGCGCGGAAGTTACTGTTTTAATCCAGAAGTGAAATGTGTTGTCGATGTCGAACAGTTTGAACGGCTGTGCAAGCGCGCCGCCGCAAAAGGACTTTCGGACGAAG